>JAIYAV010000084.1 GCA_027488855.1 Saprospiraceae bacterium | reverse complement strand
GCACAAGGTTGTCGTTCCTGAAATGGTCCCGGCGTTGGGCAGGGCATTGATGGTTACTGTTGAACTGGTAGTTGCTGAACAGCCATTGGCCGAAACGCTGTAAGTTATGCTTGCCGTTCCTGCCGACACGCCCGAAACCACGCCCGATGCGTTGACCGTGGCCACGGCCGCGTTGCTGCTGCTCCAGGTTCCGCCCGTTGTACCATTGGAAGTCAGGGCTGAGGTTGAGCCTGCGCATAAGGTTGTCGTTCCTGAAATGGTCCCGGCGTTGGGAAGTGGAGTTGTGCTGACATTTAGTGTGTTACTGCTTGTACTCCAGTTTCCAGCGGCATCCCTGGCTCTCACCGTCATAGCTGAATTAGTACCACACGACAGCCCGGTTATACTGAAAGAAGCGGTTGCAGTAGTGCCAAGGCTAATGCCATTTCTAAATACTTCATAGCCGGTTACCCCCACATTGTCGCTCGAAGCCGCCCAAGCAAGCATGAAACCGCTGCCGGTAATGACCGACGTGCTTAGGTTGTTAGGAGTAGATGGGGCTTGAGTGTCGGTGATGAGATCCAATCGTACATAATCGACTTTGGCCCAATTCTCAAGAGCTTTTACTCTAATATAGTTTACACCTGCCGTTAAGGGCATACTTGCCAATTTTACCGTTGCGTAGTAAGAATCCACGTCAATCGTTGAAGTTACACTGCCCGGTACGTAAGTGAAAGTTCGCAATATGTCATTCAACCGATACTCGTATTTGCTATTGTTGATAAAGTGCATAGGCGAACCCGACCAGCCGCTTCTTAATCTCACTTGTATGTCGTAATTTCCCGATACAAACACATTAACAGCAATTTTTATCTCATCACCGATATCACACAGCCCTACCGCCAAGCCGTTGCTCGCCGTAGTTGCACCATAACTGGAGGGGCCTACCGTACAATTACTCCCCACATCGGCAACGGTCGTATAATTGGTTTCGGCTTCTACTACAAAACTCGTGGGGCAGTTGGCGGTTGTCACACTCAGTGCATTACTGGCGGCACTCGTATTGCCAGCGGCATCTTTTGCGTTTACGGTAAAATTTGCGTTTGTGGCACAAACAAGCCCTGCTACGCTGAAAGTAGTAGTTGCCGTAGCTGTAGTTCCTATGTTCACTCCGTCTCTAAACAGCTCGTAGTTTGTCACGGCAATGTTGTCGGTAGAAGCTGCCCAAGAGAGGGTTAGGCTGTTTGCGGTAACATTGGTAGCCACCAAAGCCGTCGGTACAGTTGGGGCTTGGGTATCCGGTATGGTCGGGTCTGGTATCCAATTCCAGCCTTTGGCCACTGCATCCGCCCACATGATAGGCCAGTTGCTGTCAAGTTGGGTTTGTCCGTTTATGTTCCACATACTCCATCCCAAACCAAGCTTTTCACAGGTTTGATTGACATAAATGTCATTATCAAATTGGGCAGAACGCCAGGTATCATTAATACCAAGGGTCGCATTGGAAACCGAAGCAGGGAAATTGTTTTCGGAAGGCCAGCCAGGGTAACGAGAATGAAGATTGCGCAAATTGGCGGCATTGACAGCTACATTCCCAAACCCACTGTCATTATTATACAAATGATAAGCCACGGAGGTTTTAGTCCAATCGATTGCTGCTCCTGGCAACTGTGCAAAACTGGCAGCGAGATTACCCATACCTGTTCCGACAGCATAGTCGTTGATACCTGGCGGGGTAAGAATCATCACGTGTGTATTGGGAGCGCCATTGCGTATAATGTTGAAAGTGCGTTTGAGTGCCTGGAGGCGTGGACTACTGGTTGCCCCAGCAGCACCCATATCCATATCTCCGTTGTTGCCAATCCCACTCATTGGTTCATTAGCGGCTTCATAAATCACATGGGTACGGTTGGCAAAATAAGGCGCTACATAAGTCCACAAAGCATTACAATACGTCTCATTGTAATTGGGGATTTTGTTGTGGGCATTGATGATAATGTACATTCCTTGTGCCGAAGCATAGTTGACAGATCGCTCCATGCGAGCCAATTGTCTGGCCCGATAGACGGGGTCGTTCCAGTCAGTAGGGGTAAACTGAGCCGATGGCTGATAGGCTTCTACCTCCCAAGCATCAAACAAAATCATCCGAACGGCATTCAATCCTTTCTGACGCATAGAGGCATAATAGGAAGCCGGTTCTTCCTGGCGATCTTTTTCCCAAATCCAAGCAGTACCTGCTCGCAGCGGTGTACCTGCATCGGTACGTAATACTTTCAAATTGGGGCCGCCGTAGTAGTCTGGAATACTCGCTACTGTGATTCTGGCACGGTCGGTAACCAAAGAAGCCGATTGTTGAGCACGGCCAAAATGACTTGATAAGAGCAAAAGCCCGCAAATAGCAAGTTTTTGGAAAAAGGACAACAGTTTTTGCATAGCAATAGGTTTTCATCAAAATTACCGCTATGAAAAATGATTATCTTGTAGAATTTGGACAAAATAGGGTGAATCCAACTATTTTTGTGGGGACATACTTACAAACTCTTTAAATTCTTTGCTAAAATGGGCTTGATCAAAGTACCCAAACATATAAAAATTAAAGAATTTATCTTTTTGAAAAGACATGTGCATCATTTCAAAAGCCTTTTGGAAACGAATCAATCGTTGTAATTTTTTGGGAGATACCCCTAAAATATTTTTAAAGTTGCGATCAAATGTACGATGGGTTATATTGAGGTGTTCTACAACTTTAGATACACAGTTGGAATCATCAAAATACTTTACGATTCCGTTTTGTACGGCTACACTGAATTTGTACTTTTCCAGGTTTTTTTCTATCAGTTTCAATATTAAAAAACTTTCGGTTACTGCTATTCTCTCTTTTGTATTTTTACACTCAAACATTTTGTTTTCAAACCGTTCTGTATCTTCTCTGAAAATATCTTTCAAATCAATAGTCGCATCTCGTAACTCATCCAGCCCAATTGAAGTGAACATGACAAGACCTGCAGGCTTGAATCGAATTCCAAAAAGATGATTGCTGGCTTGATGAAGAAAATTGATAGCAGCGGTATTAATGGTATTGAGCGCGCTTTGACCTATCGTCACATTATTGCGCACATAAGTATCAGACAAGTTAACAATGATATTTGGATTTAATTGGGCTACGAATAATTCGCTATAACACTCTCCAACTATATCCTTAAAGTTACTCTCCCAATAACAATCAACAAAAACAGATAATTTGCCAGAGACAGGGTAGAGATTATACATCATCGGATTAGAACTTGTCAGGGAATTAAAAAATAGAGAACCGTGCGTATCTTTGAGGCAAGCAAACTTGGAAATTATAACTAAACAATTTAAAAAATTGAGCTACTCCAAACATCCTGTAATATCGGATATTTCTCCAAAAACGGAAAGAATCCTTCCTGTTTTCGTGGGTTTTTTCAGCAATTCCCGCAGTGAGCTACAGACAAAGATAAAACGGCCATTTTGCGTTTGCCCCCCCTCAATTTTTTCAAACAATAAAACCCTTTCAAAGCCTAATCTGCGGAATCTGTATATTTTCACCCACATTCCGCAGATCAAAGACCTATAATTTGCGGAATCTATGTATTTTTACCCACATTCCGCAGATTAAACCAAAAATATGATCGGACGCAAAAAAGAAATGGAGGTTTTGGCTAACGTTTATGCTGCTAAAAAGCCTGAATTAGTAGCCGTTTTTGGCAGAAGACGGGTAGGAAAAACGTATTTGATTGGGTCATTTTTTGAAGGAAAAATTGACTTCGAGTTGACGGGTTTGAAAGATGGTACGAAAGAACAGCAATTGAGAAACTTTGCATACAGCCTCAAAGATGCTCAAAAATCAGCGACATTACCGCCGCCGCCGATTGATTGGTTGGAAGCGTTTCACCAATTGAAAACACATCTTGAATCCTTGGGCAATCCCGAAAAACGAAAGGTTGTTTTCATCGACGAAGTGCCCTGGATGGCAAGTGGAAAATCCGATTTTTTGACGGGCTTTAGTTATTTCTGGAATAGTTATGCAGCAAAAACGAATATCGTTGTGGTGATTTGTGGCTCGGCTACGGCATGGATGATTCAAAAAATCATCAATGACAAAGGTGGTTTGCACAACCGGGTCACCTGCCGTATTCACTTGCGACCTTTCACATTGGCAGAAACAGAAGCCTATTTTTTAGAAAAACACATCGTTTTTGACCGTTACCAATTGCTCTTGCTTTATATGACAATGGGTGGTATCCCACACTATTTAGACCAGGTTAAGGGAGGCAAAAGCGCCATTCAAAATATTGATGAAATATGTTTTCACACCGATGGTTTGTTGCGGACAGAATTTGACAATCTGTACAGTTCCCTATTTGCCAATCCTGAGCGCTATGAATCGATTATTTCGGCGCTTTCGTCCACTTGGAAAGGTATGAGCCGCATGGAGATTATCGCAAAGACAAAGATTTTAGATGGCGGAGGTTTGACCATGATGTTGCAAGAGCTCGAACAGTCGGGTTTTATTTCGTCCTATATTCCTTTTGGAAAAAAGAAAAAGGATACACTTTTTAGGTTAACGGATTGTTATTCTTTGTTTTATTTGAAATTCATTCGGGACATTCCCGCCAAAGAAACAATTGCTTGGCTATCATTGAGTCAAACCCAAACCTGGATAACCTGGAGTGGTTATGCTTTTGAAAATATTTGCTTTCATCACATTGATAACATTAAAGCAGCTTTGGGCATAGCAGGTGTTCACACCAATCAATACAGTTTTTTGTCAAAACCAAGCGACGAAACCGAAGGCACACAAATTGACCTTTTGATTGACCGACAGGATAATGTGATCTCTTTGTGTGAAGTAAAATTCTACAACGATGAGCTGGTTTTAACGAAAGCCGACGCTGATAGTTTGCGCCGAAAAAAGAGCATTTTCCGTCACGTAACGAGTACTAAAAAACAAATTTTCATTGTAGTGATCACAACTTTTGGCTTAATGCACAACAAACACAGTTTGGGTCTAGTGGACAATGTTCTGGACATGAATGCTCTGTTTTAAAGGGAAAATATCGCTCAGCACATGCACCATAACTTACCAAGTTCAACGTTTATTCGCTTGACTGCTCCTTAGGGTAGTCGATAACCAATAAAAACCGAATACAATGCCTAAAAACCTAGCAACCCTGCTCATTTTGAGCCTATGCTCAGCCGGATTCCTCCAGGCCCAAACGCCCAAGGTGGTGGCGAGTAATCCCGCATCATCCATTTTGAAAAAAAACGTCAAACAGATGATTCGTTTACCGGACAGCTATGCTGCTTCCCAACAAAAGTACCCGGTGCTGTACTTCTTGCAGGTGACGGATGAGATGGTAGAAGAAATTGCGGTGTTAACCCAAAAACTGCACAAAGAAAACGGCACGCCCGAAATGATCGTGGTTGGCATCAACGTTGAAGACAAACTGGAAAGGGAGCTGGGAAACGCCGTGTACGACAAATACCTGTCCTACCTGGAACAAGAATTGATCCCCTCCATCGAAAAAAAGTACCGCTGTAGTGGGCAGAGGGTATTGCATGGCCGATCGCTGTCGGGCTCCTTTACCTTGTACGCCCTGCTGAGCAAGCCGACCTTATTCAACGGCTACATCGCTGCAACCAAGGAATGGTATGAAGACAACAATGATTTCTTCACGGGATTGGCCAACAAGGCTTTGCAAACGCCTGACAAATACAAGGATCGGAAAATCTTCCTGGCTTCCTTGAACGGGGCTTACAGCAACAGCAACATCCCCGAAGTGAACGAAAACATGACCAACTTCGCTAAGTTATTGGCCAGCAAATCCGGCAATAAAATTGCGAGTAAGTACCAAGCTTTTGACGATTGGGGCATATCGCCATATCCGGGCTTTAAAGAGGGCTTGCTCTTTGTAGCTAAAGCGGGTAAATGAAACCTGGCTCAGGGTGAACCTTGAGCGCATCTTTTGTCATTTGACTTTAAGCACAGAAGGTTCTGGTCGAGCAAGCTTCTGTGCTTATTTTTTTCCAATCTCCTATCTTCAGCATCGAGTAGTACAATCGTTGTATTTCTGGTGGAATGTGCCAATCACACTACGTTCCGTCCCTAAATCAATTGTGGGAACAAGTAGTTGTGACTTGAGTCATCCAATCCCGATGATATGCCTCATCCCTTTTCCAAAGCTTTTATCCTATCATTGCCATATACTCGTAAACCGCTAAATGAATATGGCCATGACAATCCTTGATTATTTTCTAAAGTGGGAAAGAGAAACGCCTGGGGAAATTTTTTTAAGACAACCCAATGGCAAAACTTGGACAAATTATACCTGGGAGCAAGTTGGTATTGAAGCGAGAAAAGCTTTAGGCGCATTGCAACATCATGGTTATCAGCCCGGAGACAGAATCGCCTTAATGTCGGCAAATTGCGCCCAATGGATCATTTTTGATTTGGCATTGATGATGGGTGGGTACATTTCGGTGCCTTTATACGCCAATGTGAACGCCAATGCCATGCAAAAAATCCTTCAGAATGCTGGAGCGCGTGCGCTGTTTTTAGGTAAACTTTTGCCCAAAGACTGGAACAACCTTAAACCTGCTATTCCGAAATCGGTACAAACCGCTACGCTGGATGGCTACACCAAAGAAGGAATACAATCCTGGCAGGAATTCCTCGAAAACGCCACTGAACCAACGTCGATTACCCCCTCCTCACCAGACGTTGTGACGATCATCTACACATCGGGCACCACCGGAGACCCCAAGGGCGTAGTACACACCTTCGGGTCAATCATGAATGCGGTAGCGATTGCCTCCAACGCATTTCAGCTGAATAGAAAAGGCAATAGGTTCATTTCTTATCTGCCGCTGAGCCATGCTGCGGAAAGGGGCTTAATTGAATCGGGAGGGATTTATTGTGGAGGTACCATCGCTTTTGTTGAATCTGCCGATACTTTTGCCGAAAACCTGCAAGCCGTTGCACCTACCCACTTTTTTGGCGTACCCAGGATTTGGGAAAAATTCCAGGCGAAGATTTTGGGAAAAATTTCCCAACCCAGCTTAAGCTTCTTGCTAAAAATTCCGCTTGTAGCAGGAATGATCCGATCCAGAATCAAAAAATCACTGGGTCTGCAACAAGCGGATGTAATTGTCTCCGGAGCTGCTCCTATTGCACAGGAATTGTTGCGCTGGTTTCAAAAACTGGGCATCTCCATTTGTGAAGCCTATGGGCTGTCCGAAGACTTTAGTGTCCTGTCCATCCACCCAAAAGATGACATCAGAATTGGAACAGTTGGTAAATTGTTCGACAAGCAAGAAGTCTACCTTGATCCCGACACACATGAAATCCGGCAAAAATGCAATTGGTTGATGCAAGGGTATTACAACAACCCCGAGCTTACCGCAAAGACCATCGTGAACGGTTTCCTCTATACAGGAGACATGGGGCATTTGTCAGATGATGGTTTCCTGACCATCACTGGAAGGGTAAAAGACATCTTTAAAACAACCAAAGGAGAATACATCTCTCCGACGGGCTTGGAAATGAATTTTTCAGGACTGTCCATTGTTGACCAGGCTTGCGTAATGGGTTCTCAATACTCAAAACCCTTTGTCCTGATTGTGCTTTCTGAAATTGGCAAAGCCATGAGTAAAGTCGAAGTGGAAAAACGACTAAAGGAAGTGCTGCATACTGCCAACCACGATGCCATGGAATACCAGAAATTGAAAAAAGCAATTGTTGTCAAAGAGGAGTGGACCATTGAAAACGATCTACTCACTCCAACTTTAAAAATGAAACGCAATGTACTTTCCCAGAAATATGAATCCGCGCTGAAAGCAATCTACGCAAGGGATGAAATGGTTTCTTGGGAGTAAGCATTGATTTAAACACAACATCATGTCTGACCAGCATCACAATCTGCCATTCTTGAATAAAGTGGTTTGGATTACGGGAGCATCTTCCGGAATTGGTGAGGCCCTTGCTTACCGGCTCTCTCAACTTGGGGCTTCTTTGATCCTCTCTGCAAGAAATGAGGATGACTTAAATCAAGTAAACAAACAACTACCCCGCGAGCCGGGTAGTGCAAAAGTATTGCCACTGGATCTGGAAGATCTGCAACAATTGCCAGATAAAACGGATTTGGCTTGGTCTTGCTTCAATAAAATTGATTGTTTCATCAGCAATGCCGGCCTGGCCGTTCGGGATTACGCCCTGAACACGGAGCTGCGCATCGACCAAAAGCTCATGAACATCAATTACTTTGGGCCCACCGTCATTACCAAACGCCTCTTGCCCCACTTCATTGAACAGGGGCATGGCCACATCGTAGTCATGAGTAGCCTTTCGGGTAAATACGGTGTACCCCGGCTTGCGGCTTATGCGGCATCAAAGCATGCCCTGCACGGGTTCTTTGAATCGCTGCGGAGTGAAACCGTTGACCAGGGAATCCTGATCACCATGATCATCCCAGGCATGATCAAGACCGCCATAACTGCCCATGCGGTAACTGGCACTGGCAGTATCGTTGGGCGAATTGATAAGACATTCGAAACGGCCTATCCAGTTGAAAAAGCTGCACAAAAAATAATCAGCGCGATCTTAAAAGAAAAAGAGGAAGCTATCGTTGGGGGAATGGAAGTCATCACCCTTTGGCTCAACAGGATTTCTCCGTGGTTGCTGCGCAGAGTTATCCGCAATCACCCGATCAAATGGATGCGGCAGTTGAAAGAGCGTTTTTTGTTTGGGAAAAAATAGAAGCTATATTTCCTCTATTTATTTTCTCTTCTTTTCAAAGCCTTTTGAACTAGTGCGTTAACTCATAAGTTGAACTGTACTGCGCAATTAGAAGATGAATTCCCTTAGCATCATCACCCAACCTGCGTATGAAATCGGTGGGGAAGCAGCCACTATCCTGTTTGATCGGATGCCGGAGTTTCGGGATGTGCTGTAAAAACTTGTTTAGTGATGAACTATGAACACTATCCATTAACTTTGAAAAAAAATAAAGTAAAGGCTCATTCAGGGTTAGTCTAATTTGAAACGTTATATGGAGCGCTTTTTTCCCAATCAAAGATACACCAGCAAAGGTGAACCTGAACTAGGTATTGGTATTGTAACAGAAACCAGCAAAGGAAAGGTCAAGCTGTATTTTCCCAGATCCAATGAAATACGACTATATGCATTGGAAAGTGCTCCCTTACGTCGAGTTGTGTTTAAATCCGGCGATATCATCATTGATACAAAAAAACAATCATTGCTGATTAAACAGGTTGAACTAGAGGGTGAGTTGTATCTGTATTGCGGGAAAGACAGAAAATTGTCTGAGGCCGAACTCGGCGATGTGTCAGCAAGACATGGTGCCGACGACAGACTTTTGATGGGTGATGTAGATGCTCCACAAGTCTTTGCCTTACGCAGAGAGACACTACAACACGATTACAAGCGGAGATTATCTCCTGTAAATGGATTTGTGGGCGGTAGAATCGATCTTATTCCTCACCAACTATACATTGCTCATGAGGTGAGTTCACGATATGCTCCTCGTGTCTTACTTTCAGATCAGGTTGGTCTTGGAAAAACCATTGAAGCTTGCTTAATCCTTCATCGCTTGTTGTTAAGTGGACGAATTTCGAGGGTAATCATTCTCGTTCCTGAGTCTTTGGTACATCAATGGTTTATAGAAGTTCTACGTCGGTTTAACCTGTGGTTTAACATTTTCGATGAAGATCGCTGTGCCTCACTCGATGGCAATGCTCCAGATGGTAACCCCTTTCTCGACGATCAACTGATTATTTGCAGTACTTCATTTTTGGCCGGTTCAGCGAAACGAACCAGACAAGCACTGACTGCTGGTTGGGACATGCTCGTTGTAGACGAAGCACATCATTTGGAATGGTCTGTTGACAAAGTGAGCCCGGAGTATGGGATGGTGGAACTATTGAGTAAAGCAGCCAAAGGATTACTGCTCCTCACTGCTACCCCGGAACAACTAGGTGAAGAAAGCCATTTCGCACGACTTCGATTACTAGATCCAAACAGGTATTCGAATTATCATGATTTCATCAATGAGCCTTCTGACCATAGAAACATTGCCACTATTGTGGAAAAACTGTATTCCGGAAAAAAATTGCAACCTAACGATACAAAAATATTAGCATCCTTTTTCCCAAAGGAAAGAATACTATCCTTAACAAAAGGAGGAGATGTTGCCAAGGATAATCTTATTGAAGATTTATTGGACCAGCATGGCCCAGGCCGAGTGTTGTTCCGAAATACCCGATCTGCAATGAGCGGTTTCCCAAAGCGAAAGGCGCATCTAATTCCCATAAACACAACCAAAGATAAGGCCCTTTGGCTTCAGCGCCTGGCGAATGAGTTTGCCCACGATATGGAGCCCGGAGCTATTGCAAATAAACAGGAATTTTGGTTTGCCGAAGACCCTCGAGTTCATTGGCTTTTAACTACAATGAAGAAACTGTATCCTGCAAAAGTACTGCTCATCTGCAAGAGCAAAGAAAAGGTGCTTGCATTGGAAAAATTTTTAGTGAAGCGTGCCAATCTCAAAGTGAGTGTTTTTCACGAAGACCTTACCATTGTCCAACGCGATAGAAATGCGGCATGGTTCTCAGAATCAGATGGCGCTCAAATCCTCCTTTGTTCTGAAATTGGCAGCGAGGGGCGAAATTTTCAATTCGCCCATCACCTCATACTCTTCGACTTGCCGCTTCATCCCGAATTGTTGGAGCAGCGCATCGGGCGCCTCGACAGGATTGGTCAAACAGAAGATATACATATTCATGTCCCTTACCTGGCCAACAGCCCACAGCATGTGCTGGTAAGGTGGTATCACGAAGGGTTAAATGCCTTTGAAGAGAACCTTGAGGGTGGAAATGAACTATCGAAACTATTTCGTGACCAACTGCTAACCTTATCCAACGCTCCCTCCTTCTCAGATTTTAGCCCGGAACTAGAAGCATTGATTACCAAAACGTCCATTTTTCAAAAAGAACTTCAGAAAAGCCTCGCTGAAGGACGTGATCGATTGTTGGAGATGAATTCTTTTCGCCCCAGGATAGCAGCAAAACTAGTGGAGCAAATTAAAAGAGAAGACTGCGATAAGAGCCTTGAAAATTATTTCACAAAAGTCTTTAGCCATTTTGATATAGAAATGGAAGATCTTTCTGCCCGAACCTACTTTTTGCATCCTGCTTCTACAATCACTGAGGTGTTTCCCGCTATTCCGCCTGAAGGTATAAGTGTTACATTCGATCGACAACGCGCGCTTAGTCGGGAAGATATTGGTTTCCTTAGTTGGGATCATCCCATCACAACGGGCGCTATCGACATGGTGTTAAGTTCTGGGACAGGGAGCGCTAGTTTTGGCGTTCTTAGAGGAACCAACAGCCGCGGTATTCTGCTTGAACTACTTTTTGTTCTTGAAACATCGAGAGACCGAAGCATATATGTAGACCGGTTCCTTCCAAATACACTATTAAGAATTGTAGTTGATCATCTTGGCAACGATGTAACAGATCGGTATTCTGTGGAAACATTAGACAAAAAAATGATTCCTGGGCAAATGGACGCTTTGCTGGATAATCAAACGTTAATGGAAACGACCCTGCCCAAGATGATTTCAGCAGCCACGAAAATGGTTGAAGAACAAAGTACAAAAGAAATAAAAAATGGATTGCAACGCATGAACCTCACCCTGAATCATGAAATAGATAGACTAAAAATATTACAGCAAAAAAATAAAAACATCAGACCAGCAGAAATTCAGACAGCACTCCATGAACAGCTGACCCTAACTTCGCTCATTAAAGATGCACGCGTAAGGTTGGACGCCATTCAACTTATACTTTGCGCCGGCGTTGAGCGTTGAAGGCTTAGACGAGCGGGGTAAATGAAACAAGGCCTTCATTTTATCTGTTTCAAGCAATGTCATTTATGCCACCCCCTGAAATGAAGGATGTTGAAAATGCAGGTTAACTTTTAATCTTTGTTCATACAGATTCGACGCAGATTGAATCGCAGATTTCACACAGATTTTTCTGCGTCAAATCTGCGATTCAATCTGTGTAGCATCTGCGCGAAATGAAAATGTCCATTAGTGTATAGACCGACAGACTATGACAATTAATATGAATGACTTTTGGGGTGACAATTACTATAACACCCCCCCTTTGACCGACAGCATGGTTGCAGTTGCTGAGACAACGTTGAATGTAAAACTTCCGATCCTTTTCATTGATGTACTCAAAATTCAAACTAGATGCGACTATGAGAATACTATTAACCTTTTTGTCAGTCATCATTTCAGCAATGTCCTTTGCTCAAAAAACATTACATATTGACAGTTCTTTTTTAGATACAATAGAATTCAAAAAGTATAAAACATTCATTGTTTCAAAAGATTTTGATATAGATTTTATCGGCAGACAAATTTCTTACAACGACCGATTTACCCCCGACAAATCCGAAGCTATTGTGGCCGACAATGCAATTCAAACACAATATGCCAATGCAGCACTTCGACAATGGGATAAGCAATTCTATAATTTTTCAGCCCGTACTGATACAATCGAATGGCAAAGAGCTTATAACACTTATCAAGAGAGACGACCAAAAATTATCCAACGACAACAAAAAGACCAGAAGAATAAAATTCAAACTTTTGATCGCTATTTTTGGGGCTATCGCAATGCAGACAATGAAAAACTTATTCTTATCAGGTTTGACCCTCATAAAATAAGACACTATACAATTGCTGGAGAAACTTTTGTTGATGTTCTCACAATCATGATTTATAACATTAATAAAAATATTTTAAGTTATGCTGGCTGGTCTGACCACAAAGAATAAGTACGTTATTCAACAGGTGGTTTGACCATTTGGCGGGACGAAGAATATATTCTCAACTTTTTGTTCGCTATTTGGTTTCAGTCGCTGCCGACGAATAACACCATGCAATAGAACAAACAATGAACTTTTATTTATAAATTTAGCTTCGGTTACAGGCATACGATTTTCAAATGCCGCCACATCGCCAAGCGGTGTCCGTTAGCAGCACGCATAACCGATTGGCCACAACTTCCAACACCCACTTAACCAATAACAGCTAAAATTATGGCTTTAGAAAACAATACAACAGCAGCACCGAGCTCGAATTGGAAAGAACAGCTTCTTCCAGATGAGGAGAAGCTTCACGCTGATCACCTGTTGGCTTTTGAAGAAATCAGTAAAATAAAGGATGCCAAGTACGGAAAGGGCCGACAATTACATCGCAAGGCTCAACTTGGGTTGCACGGGCGTTTTGAAGTGCTGTCTGGCTTGCCTGACTATGCAAAGTTTGGCCTTTTTGCTGCTCCTGCCACCTACGATGCCTGGATTCGATTGTCCAATGGAGGCATGGATCGCGCATCAGATCGCAAACCCGATATTCGCGGGTTTTCAATTAAAATATTGGGACTGAAGGGGCCAGGCGCATTGGGATCTGGCGATACGGATTGCCAGGATTTTTTGATGATCCAAAGATCTGCTTTTGGTTTCGCCACTAGCCGAGATTTTGTAGGCTTTGTGCACCATGCTGCGCTTGGCCCCGGCTCTTTGTTTAAGTACCTGTTTTCCACATTTGGATTGATCGGTGGCTTCCGAAAACTCAACAAATTAGCCAAGGGGCTTAAAACTCCATTTACTGGTTTTGCTACCGAAAAATTCTACACCGCTGTACCTTTGGCTTGTGGCCCTTACGCAGTTCGAATGCGCATGTTGCCCGCAAGTACCGACGCAAACCCAAACGCCCAAGAAAGCTGGTCAAGCGACTTCCTTGCACACTTGTCTAAAGGAGATTTGCAGTTTGCAGTTCAGTTGCAGTTTTATGTGGATGAAGCTAGGACTCCAATTGAAGACGCGACAAATGAATGGCCAGAAGATATAGCTCCTTTTGTCACTGTAGCGGTATTAACCGTACCTCCTCAGGATACAGAAAGTGCGGAAGGTTCACAACTCGCTACCACCATTGAGGCCGCAGCGTTTGATCCTTGGAATGCCTTAATCGAGCATCGTCCCTTGGGGGAGGTGATGCGCGCACGAAAGGTGGTGTATTTTCAAAGTCAGCTTGGGCGTAAAGCGTAAACCATCACTAAGTAGCGGGACAAAAAAAAGTGATCATTTTTTCTACGCCAAAAAATTACATAAGGCACTCGAAATGAAACGTTTGTCTATCTAATCCTCTGGCAAAATGATCACTTATTTTTTTATCGCCCTATTTGCACGACGCATCGCATCTATGCTCCGGCGAATAGGGTGTTTTAGGATCAAAGAACGATCAAGGAGCGTCGCTATATACTCAATCCATGCTCTTGCAAGAAAGTATTTAGCATAGCCTCCTCCAGCTCTTCATGCGTTTGGGCTGGAGCCACCGCTTTGGGCAGACCGCCTATCTTTTGATCCAAGGCGCTTTTAAGCGGCTTGAAAGGCGTTCCGTCAAAATACTTGGCCGTAGTGCCTTCGCCGTCTGGACTGCCGTGGTCGGCTTCGATGGAACGTCTCCATCTTTCGGCATGGGTGGCCCATTCCACCTTGTCCACATAGCAAGGGGCGGTGAACCATACGTTCCATGTAAGCACGTTGCCCGCCTTGAGCATGTTGCCCGAGGTTAAGTTGAAAACATCCATGACCAAAGCGTTGAAGTCGTCCACTATCTTCTGGCCAGTCTTTTTGATGGGGCCTATCTCCACACCTAAGTGCCCAACGCCCCAAGCCTCGTTTTCGTGTCTGGCAAATTCAGGAATCGGGAATGCCTTGGTCTCACCGTAAGCAAGAGGGAAGATGGGCTGGTTCGGTTCCCCCGGTTTGTGGGTAGTTACACAGATGGCCTTTGACTTATCGGTAGGAAATTGTATTCCAAAGCTATCGAATACCGCCCAGAGCAACTTCACTTTTGCGCTCTGCATTGCGCTTGGGCTGAACCATATTTTGCCTTCCACCGTCATATCCGCAGCCAAGGGCTGTTTAGCATTCTCGTCAACCCATCCTCGTTGGCCTGTCACGGTCACTTCTACGTTCATCGTGCCGAATTTTGGCGAGGATGCGCCTTGTTGAGGGCAAATGATAGAATAGACCCTTCCTTCATTGGTGTAGCCCAATCTGGAGATGTATGGGGCGAACATCTGGTAGCATCTGGAGCCACTGTCGCCCGGAATGGTCTCCCAACTAAACTCCGGCCACTTGACGGGCTGCTGGCGCTGGAGCTTGTCGATGTTGGCCAGGTTGTCGAGCATCGGCAGTGAGCTGAGGTCTGGATGCGGATCGCTGCGGTCTGGATCCGGATATGCAAATGCGTGGTTAGACGCTGCAAAGCCACCTATCCATCCTGGGTCGGGTACATTGGGGACTTGGCTGCTCGGAATGACTTCCAGGGGCAGCGACCCACTGCTCGAAGAAAAGATACTGATGATGCTCTTTAAGAGCCTTTTGAAAAAATCGATGATTCCTTTCATGTTTTAGGAGAACTGGTTATAAAAATGGTATTTGACAGATAACAGATTTATTGTTCACGCACCAAGATCCTCTATGGAACAGAAATGAAATAAAGTGACAATGTTCTTCTAAACCCAGCCTTCGCCAAGCCTTTTCCGTTCCCTCACTTACACATCACCATCCCCTTCCCCCAATGCGGCATCAACTGCTTATACTCGTCTGCTTTAACAACATACCAATTGTCCCACTGCTCTACTACCCCACAAATCTGCACCTCATCCGCCACGTACGGCGCTAGTTTATCATTGATGGGCAGACCATCCTGGTCCAACACAAAACAATATTGCTGCTCCCCATTGCTGGTTTTCGCCTTAAAAAACGCCGGAATCCCCCCCGCCAAACAACGAATGGCACAAGAACGGTGCGGTTTCCCTTCGCCGGGGCGCATGACTCCAAGGTAACATTTCGGATCGAGGATTTCGCCACGCAAGGTAACTTTGCCCAACTGAACGGGTGTTGAAGCAACATCCTTCAGCGTGGAAAAACCCTGGAACAATTCCTTTTCTGACCCCAATTCAAAGGCAACAACCCCATCGTAATAAATCAATTTACCTTTCAAACGAATCCCTTTGCCCATCAGCGGCTTCCCCGTTTTTTTAGCTAAAACTTCCAGTGCTGGGTTGGCACTTTTTTTGCCCATTCCAATCAATAGAATGCGCTGAAAGTGTTCAATTCCCTTTTCATCAATGCCCAAGGGAATTTTCAAACAAGGAATCGGCTCAGTAATCAAAATGCCTTCCAGGGTGCGCAAATGGGCGATTTCGTATTTGGAGGGGATAAACCCGCGTTGGCTGAGCACCAATAATCCGGCGATGAGGGGTACTAAAACCACCAGCGTCCAAACCACGTATTTGACCGATTGACCGTAGCTTTTAGGCGCTTTGTCTTGCCAGCCGATGTAAAATTCTTCGTTCATAACACGGTGATTAGGCTTGAATAATGGCCGCAGGGCGTTCGGTTCCTTCGGGGTAAGGACTTGGGTTGACCCATACCATACCATCCACAATTTTCACATCGTAGGTCTCCAATTTTTCGGTAAAAGGCGGCGGCGATTGCCCATTTTGTGGCAAGTATTGGTAGCCATGCCAGGGGCAGGTGATGCAGCCATCCACAATTTTCCCTTCGCCGATTGGCCCATGCTGGTGGCGACAAATGTTGTTGACCGCCGACACCTTGCCATCGTAACGAAACACGGCAATGTTTTGGCCTTCCAAATAAACCATTTTAGCGCGGTTTTCAGGGATATCCTCCGCTGAGCAGACCTGGTAGAACCCCTCCCCCACTGCTGCTTTATCCATTTGCTCCAACAACCGTTTTTTCTCTACTCCCGCCGCCATCAAATGCAGCGAAACCAGGGTCAAGAGACCAAAACCCACAAAGCCGATCCACATGGGCGATTGTTCCAACTGCACTACCCCCAACATCACGTGGAAAACCAACAGCCCATAGGCCAGATACACCAACATGTGCAGGCTTTTCCACCAACGCGGACTCAGGTTTTTCAACCAAAAATCGTGACTGGTAGCGGCCATCAAAAACAGGATCACCAGGGCAAAAAAGCCCAGAACCTGAAAAGGAAAATCCTGCAAGGAGGCATAATGGGTATTGGAAGCAAACACCGAAAATATGGGATCCACATAGCCCAGACTATGAAACTGGATGACGTTAAAAACTCCATGTACCGCCCCAATCAAAAAAGTAGTCACCCCCAAATGCCGACGATTGTACAACAGCGGCAAAAACCGATGGTCCAAACGCGCCAATGGCCCGATGCACAAGATGAATTGCAGCATGATGAAGGCCAAGGTGCCAGTGGCCCGAATGATCAGCGTTTCCGGGCTAGTCAGGGGGTAAAAAACCAATTGCAGAAATGTAAACGTCAACAAGTACAAAACCATGATGCCAAGCATGATGCGGTCGTAGCGCCGTTTTTGGCGGTTCCATTGTACAGTGGTGTAGTTGACACTCATGGGAGGACGATTTGATGAATGGTCTTATGGTTGATTCCATCGACAAGTTCAATTAAGTAAGGCGGCTCGGCAGATAAGGTGTCGCTCAGGCTAAACCGTCGAACCCCTGCGGGGCCCAACACGCCTTGCAGGGCATTGTTGCAGAACACCTGAACGAATGTTTGCTCCATGACCCGCTGCTGGGTGATTTCGATCTGTTTCAGATCATTTGCCCCTTGGCGCAATTGAAAACTCAAATTGCCTTTGGTTTTGCTGGCCAAAACTTTTGGAAAAGGAGGCAACTCGTTACCTGGCCATTGCCCCGCTGGAACAGGTTTCGGTAATACCCAGATTGCCGCAGCAAAACCCAAGCAGAGCAAAACGCCGCCAATTTGCCAGATCCTGCGATGTCGTTTGCGCAATTCAGGAACCATGTCTTTTTTGTTTTAACGTGAATTTTGAATTAATTGCATTGATAATCAATACTGTGCGACTTCTCCGAAGTCGTAAAAAACTCATTTGAAACATTTCTACAAATGAACGACTTCTACGAAGTCGATCTGATGACCTCGGAGAGGTCTCACATTTGTAGAAAATGATCGTAATTAAGGCATTACGACTTCGGAGAAGTCGCACATGTTGCGCAATTAATTCAAAATTTACCTTTGTTTTAACCATTTGTTGAGCAAGATTACCCACAAAGCGATGGTGGCAGGTAAAAGCAACAAACGAGTTTCCCAACTCGCCCCATGCATGTTTCCATCAATTTGCTCCGCGCCTTTGAACACAAACCAAAGCCCAAAAATCAGACCCAGGGCCAGGTAGGCGTACACTCCGTAAAGCAGGATTTGCAACCAGTACATGTGCAAGGATTTAAGCTTCATTGTAAATTTTCAACACCGTTTCCCGCAGGTGTTGCCCCGACTCAGTAAACAAAAAATGGATGTTATCGGCAATCGCCTCGGGTGTTGTCCATTTTTCAAAATCAGCATCTGGCATGGCCTCCCGATTGGGCGGCGTATCGATGGTACTGGGTATGATCATTGAAGCGCGAATGCCCTTGTCCTTTCCGTAGGCATTGATGATGTTGGCCAGCGCGATCAACAAGGACTTGGACAATCCGTAGGCTACATTGTACAAAGCTGCCTGTGCATCAATGGCTGCCCGAGAACCGATCAACACAATATGCCCGCCACCATTGGCTTCAAAATGGGGCAAAAGGGCGTGTACCACGAAATAGGCCGTTTCAAAATTGAGCTTGTACATCTTTTGCAAAGCAGCTCCATCGGCAGCCATCAAACCTCCCGGAGCGTAGCCCCCAACCAGCAGCACCGCCGCATTCAGGTCCGGGCTTTTTTTACAAATGTCTTCAATATAAGCCTGCGTGGCTTGTTCGTCGGTCAGGTCAACTGCGCCAATTTCTGCATCGGTTCTGGGGGAAGCGGAGCGATCCGTTCCGTATACTTTAAATCCTTCGTTGACAAATTTTTGGAGCACAGCGTGGCCAAGGTTGCCGGAAGCTCCGGTGATCAGGATTGATTTTTGCATGGATTTTTGGTTTATGGGCGATAAAAAAATAAGTACTCATTTTTGCCCCACTAATCAGGTGCTAAAAATACACATTTCACCACATAGATTTATCAATCAATTCAGCTACCAAACCCGTCCAGCCAGTTTGATGCGATGCGCCCAGACCATGGGCAGTATCCCCGTGGAAATATTCATAAAAGAGCAACAAATCGCGGAACTGAGGGTCGGAATGGTAGCGTTCGTTTTCACCATGTACTGGGCGTTGGCCCAATTCGTCGCGTTGGAAAATGGACACTAGCCGCCTGGAGATTTCATCCGCCGCTTGCTCCAGGGTAATCCAGTGATCCGATCCGGTAGGGAATTCCACTTTAAGGCCATCACCATAATGCTGGGCATAGGCGCGCAAAGAATGGCCAATCAGGTAATTCATGGGTATCCAAACGGGGCCACGCCAATTGGAGTTGCCACCAAACAAACCCGTGGTAGACTCTCCCGGTTCGTAGGTCAAGCCAAATTCCTGCCCGGCAATATTGACCACATAGGGCGTTTTATGGATTTTGGACGCCGAACGAATGCCGCCTTTACTCAGGAATTCATTTTCATCAAATAAAGCTTGCAGCAAACGCAGCAAACGATCCTTGGGTACCAGTGACAACAAAATATTGCCATGATCTTCCAACTCGTCAATCACCAGGTATTCATGGTTGGCTTCCCGGTATTTTTGGAACCACTTCAAACGAGTGTAAAAATTGGGCAGTTTTTTCAGTTTCTCGCGATCCAGTTCCATCACTGCAAAAAGGGTGGTCAAACCGACCAAAGATCTGATTTTCATTGGAATGAACTCCCCATTGGGCAAGGCCAGAATGTCGTAAAAGAAACCTTCGACCGGATCCCAGGACCCCGTCCAGTGTTCACTGATGTCGTTCAGGGAGGCGGCAATGTAGGTGAAGTGTTCAAAAAACTTGGTTGCTACATCTTCATAAGCCAGGTCGTCTTCACCTAAAATCAGGGCCATTTCCAGCATATTCAAACAATACATAGCCATCCAGGCGGTACCATCCGCTTGCTCCAGATAGCCGCCGCCGGGGATGTAGCTGCTGCGGTCAAAAACGCCGATGTTGTCCAATCCCAAGAATCCACCTTCAAAAACGTTGTTTCCCTGATGGTCTTTGCGGTTTACCCACCAGGTAAAATTGATGAGCAGTTTTTGGAACACCCGTTTGAGAAAAACCTTGTCGTCATTGCCATTCCTGGCTTTGTCCATTTTGTAGATTTGCAAACAAGCCCAGGCGTGCACAGGAGGATTGACATCCCCAAAATTCCACTCGTATGCAGGGAGTTGCCCGTTGGGGTGCATGTACCACTCGCGCAAAAACAAAATGAGCTGTTGTTTGGCAAACTCGACATCCACCATCGCCAGAGGTACACAATGGAAAGCCAAATCCCAGGCCGCGTACCAGGGGTACTCCCATTTGTCGGGCATGGAAATAATGTCTTCGTTGTTGAGGGTTTTCCAATGGTGATTGCGCCCATGTTTGCGACTGCTGGGCGGTGGAGGGGTTCCGGGGTCACCATTGAGCCAACGTGGGACGTCGATGTTGTAATACTGTTTGCTCCAGAGCATTCCGGCAAAAGCCTGGCGTTGGATGTTGGCCAAATCGGCGTTGTCGCCTTTTTTAAACTGCTCATAAAAAGCATCTGCTTCAGCAATCCTGTCTTGAAAGGTCGTCGCATAGGATGCCCCAAGGGGATCTTCCAGCTTCGCTTTTTTGGTCAAACGCAACTTGATTTCCACTTTTTCCCCGGGAATGAGGTCAAAACGGTAATGTGGCGCAAATTTGGTGCCGGACGTATTGCCCTCCAGAAAATTATCGTCCTGAATCAGCGCCCGATGAAATGCATCCTTGACAAATGGACTCGCATTCGGGGTACCAAAAATTCGTTCGGTATTGGTTTCGTTTTCCGTAAACAACAATTGTTGAGGGGGATCAAAATACAGGTAATAATCCCCTAGTTTGGGGTGATGGGCACGCACTACGTCCGCTGAAGGTTCGGTTCGGATAATGGGTTTTTCTGCTACCAGTCCAAAAGACCAAAGGTTTCGAAACCACAGGGTTGGGAGCAGTGAAAGTTGGCCGTCCTTGTGGCCGCGTACCTGGGCCGTAATGCGCACACAGATGTCATCTACGTCTACTTTTGCGTATTCGGTATAAACGTCGTAGTAACACCCTTCGTCGAATGCCGCAGAGTCGTGCAGCTCAAATTCTGTTTCATCCTTGGAACGTTGACGGTTGACCTGCACCAAATCCTGATATGGGAAGGCTTCAAGCGTGTACTTGTACAGGTGTTTCATGTAGGAATGCGTCGGCGTACTGTCGAGGTAGTAGTACAATTCCTTGACGTCCTCGCCGTGATTGCCTTCCGGGCCGCTAAGGCCAAAGAGTCTTTCTTTCAAAATGGGGTCTTTGCCATTCCACATTGCCAGGCCAAAACAGAGATTGCAAAGGTTGTCAGAAATGCCCGCAATCCCGTCTTCACCCCAGCGGTAAACCCGGGATCGGGCATGGTCATGCGGAAAATACTCCCAAACCTTGCCCAACTCACTGTAATCCTCCCGTACCGTTCCCCACTGGCGTTCACTCAAATAGGGGCCCCATTTTAGCCATTTTTTACCGCCACTGTATTGCTCTTGAAGCCTGATTGCTTCCTGGTTTGGATTAGATGCTGACATTTGAATGAAATTTGAGAGAAAGTACCCGAATGAATGTTGCTCTATTGTTCTACGCTTTAACCTTGAAAAAGATCACCTGTTAGACTTGTTGTAACGGGAGACTACTTGGCTCAAAAATGGTCTTTTTTCCCTGCTTTTCGTTTATTTTTTCGTCCGTAGCGCTGCTACGCACTCTAAAATAAGCCTCAATCAGGAAAAAAATCCCTTATTTTTGATCTCAAGTGCTCCCGTTACAACAAGTCTATTGTCTGCGCATCCAGAATAAAGGTCCTGATCCGGATGCTGAAGTATCCAATTCGTCCGCACAGAAACATTTGGCAGGCTTTCTGCCCATTCAACTAAACCACAAGGGGGGAGCAAGCCGTTCTACTGCAAAATTCAAGATAATGAAAATGCTATTGCAATCCATTTTGGTTCTAGGGCTAGTGTTCAACGGCCTTTCTCTGTTGGCCCAAAATACCCAGAAAATCAACGTTGACAAAAACCAATTGGCTATTGAAGGTTATGACCCGGTAGCTTATTTTGAAGACCACAAGCCTATTAAAGGTTCGGATAATTTCAAGTTCAAATTTGAAAATGCGGTCTACCAATTTGCGTCTCAGGCACACCTGAACACTTTTAAGAAAAATCCAAAAAAATACGTTCCTGAGTACGGCGGCTTTTGTGCCTACGGTGTATCCAAAGGCTATGCAGTGGGCATTGACCCGGATGCCTGGTCGATTGTAGACGGAAAATTGTACCTGAACTACAGCCTGAAGGTGCAAAAAACCTGGAGCGAGGATAAACCTGGGTACATCAAAAAAGCGGATGTGAACTGGCCAACGGTTGCGGAAAAAAAATAGACTTGTGCACAAATCTAGAACCCCTTCTCTAAGGTTTCAAACCTTCGGGGAGGTAAAGCATCGAAACAGTGCTTTACTCGACCGACCCGAAAGTCTAAAACTTTCGGGTCGGGGTTTGAGATCGTGCATATGCCTACTAATTATTTGGTAATCAACTTGGCACAAGTCTAGTAATTACAGCTTAGAAATGTGAAAATTAAGGCGATATTTGCGCTCGCCTTAATTTACCACCATGCGTCCATTTTTCCGCAACCTGATCATCGGCCTCTTGCGTTTTCAAATCAATACCATTGCCTTGTTTTCGCCACTCAAGGCTGGCCGAATGGCCCTGGACATTTTCCGGACTCCCCGCAAAGGCCGCCTGCGCGAGCAAGACAAAACCTTTTTGGCGGGCGCAAAATGGGAAACCTTACAAGCCGAAGGGCTCGACATCCAGACCTACCTCTGGGAAGGCAGCGGCCCCACCATTTTATTGGCCCACGGCTGGGAAAGCAACTCGGCGCGCTGGCGAACCTTCATCAATGTTTTCAGGAAAAAAGGCTACAAAATTGTGGCATTGGATGCACCTGGACATGGCGCTACGAGCAGTGATCGTTTTGATGCCCATTCGTATGGTTTGGCCATGAAAGCGGTAGCAGAGCGTTTTGAGCCTGCTTTCATCATTGGCCATTCGGCCGGGGGCATGTCGGTTTTGTATTACCTTGCTACTTTCAAGCCCAGTTTTGTACGTGGCGGCGTGGTGATCGCTGCACCGAGCAGTTTGCGCAAAATCCTCAAGAACTTTTACGGAATTATGCAACTCAGCCCACGGGCCATCCTGGGCATGGATCTGGCCATCCTAGAAAAATTCGCCCAACCCACCGAAGCTTTCGATTTGTTCGATTTCGCCAGGAATACGGAAGTTCCAGGGCTGCTGCTGTTCGATGCGGGAGATCAAATTGCTGATTTTTCGGAAGGGCAACAGTTGGCAGAAGTGTGGAAAAATAGCCGCTTTGTGGGGTTTGAGGGGCTGGGGCATAGTGTGAATGGGAAAGCGGTGGCGGCGGAGATTGGGGTGTTTATGGAGGAGTTGGGGTGAATTTTTTCAAAAATTCTTTGGTTCGAACCTGAAAATATTGCCATTGACCCCAGGGCGTGGATAAACCTATTCTGCTTGTTCCCTAAGCGCTGAGCGACCAAAAAAATCAAGTACCCAGGCTTTCATCTGGTTTTCGGTCATTTGGTCTGCACCTTCTACCCCTTTGATTTTTGGGGCGTGATGCTGTTTTTCTAGTAGATTTTGGAGACCAAATTTCGCTTTGGAAGGACCAAAAATGACCAACTCGTCCGTGTCAGGTTGGATCAGGGCTACAATAGCCTCGAAGTAATGGTGTTCTTCGTGGTGGCGGCGCTCATCCCGATGGCTGTCATTGTCGCCATCCTGTGCGTTTTCCCCCCTTGAACCGTTTTCATCGATTTTTGAGCTGATGTGTTGCATTTCTACCTCAGCGTCCTCCGTGATTGGAAGATTAATCATCCACGCTCCGCGTAGGTCAAGCCAGATTCCCGTTTGTTTTTTCATGACATTTAGCTTTAAAGAAGTGTACAGTACAAGTTCGACCCATTGCGACGGGTTCATAGTGACAAAAGTCAGCCTACCAAATGGCATATATCCGCTTGCTTTCCAGTCTGGGTAAATCATTGCGTTTTCTGCTTCTCCATTTTTTTGAAATACCCTCTGAATAAAAAATTGTGCTTCAAGGCTTCCATGTTCAACTTCAAGGCATCGGTACTTTCTTCTACATTATTGAGGGTATGGCGTAGGCTGTTGCTTAAGGTGGTGTCTTTCAAGAGTAGACCAAGCGTCCCTTTGTTTTGATTGAGGTCTTTGTCAATCGAGGAGATGGTTTGGTTCAGGTTTTGTACCAAACGTCCGGCATTGCCCTCTACGGTTTGAATGTTTTGCAAGGTTTGTTTGAGCTGCCCGGCGATGGTTGTATCGGTGAACAAGGTCGCCAGGGTTCCTTCATTTTTAGTGGCTTTCGCAAAAGTCTGGGTAAGATCCGACATCAAGGCTGAGGTTTGTTCCGTCGTCTCGTGCAAGTGTTGCAGCGAAGCTTTAAGGTTGTTGCTCAAGGACAAGTCATCCAGCAAGCGGGTCAATTGTGCACTGGTATTGACGTGGTGTATGGTGAGGCGCAAGTCCTCGGCGATGACAGCAATGTTGTCATTGGTGTGAGACAGCGTGCGCAACATCGCGTCGGTGTTCACTTCCTCTTGGGAGGGCAATACGTCTCCAACCTTGGCCAAAGGCGCCTCGCCCAGCCCTGGAAAAATATTGACCACTCGGTTGCCAATCAATCCATCGGTACCCAAGCTGGCTGTTGCGTTGCGCCGAATGATGTTGCGCATTTTGGTTTGAATGTTCATGTTCACTTCAATGGTGGTGTCATTCAAAAAAACGACACTTTCCACTGCGCCGATTTCAATCCCGGCGTAACGGACGTTGTTGCCGGAGATCAATCCATTGACCGCCCTGAAGTGGGTTTTGAGCTCAAAACTGTCGGTGAACATGCCCCGGTTTTTGCCAATCATGTACAGGGTCAGGATAAGCACTACAATTCCAGTTAATACAAACATGCCCAGTTTTACCGAATCCGTAGTTTGAGTTTTCATGGTCTGTTATTGAAAGAATGGGTGAATTTTTTCATCAGTAGACTGTCGCAGTGTATCGTAAGTCCCTTCAGCGTAACATTTTCCATCGATCAGGATGGCAACTCGATCGGCGGCCAGTTGTACACATTTCATGTCGTGCGTAATGATGATGGAGGAAGTCTGGTAACGTTCATTGATGGATTTCATCAGTGCAATGATTTCCAGGCTAGTGATGGCATCCAGGCCAGTGGTGGGTTCGTCGTAGAGGATGATCGCGGGTTTGAGGATCAGGGTTCTGGCCAGGGCGATGCGTTTGCGCATGCCGCCGGAAAGTTCAGCAGGCATCAGGTCCACAGTATGTTCCAGGCCCACACTCTCCAGGGCTTCCATGACCAGTTTGTTTACTTCTTCCTGGCTCAGGTTGATGGAATGTCTCCGCAGTGGAAATTCAAGGTTTTCCCGTACCGTCATCGAATCGTACAGGGCATTGCTTTGGAACAAAAAACCTACCTGGGTACGCATTTTATCCAGTCCGACATGGTCCAAATCCTTTACATTTTGCCCAAGTACCTCAACGCTGCCGCGATCCGGTTCAATCAAACCAATGATACATTTGATCAAAACTGACTTACCCGAGCCAGAGCGGCCCAGTACCACCAGGCTTTCGCCCTGGTGCAATTCCAGGTTAAAGTGATCCAGTACTTGGTTGGTCCCGAAAGACTTACAAAGATCGTGAATCTGAATAACCGCCACGGCTGAATCAGTTTGCTTTTTCATCTTACAATAAGTCAGTGACCTGTACAGCGATCAGGTCCAGGATAAAAATGGCCACGGAGGATACCACCACCGCCGAATTGGCGGAGCGGCCTACCCCTTCGGTGCCTTTATTGGAATAATACCCCTTGAAACAACCAATAATGCCTACCGCAAAGCCAAAAAAGAAGGTTTTGATGAATGCAGGCAGGATGTCCATAAAAAAGAGGTAGTCCAGGATTTTTTCGTAAAAGAGGTGGAAGCTCAGGTTTTCGTAAATGTTGACCCCCAAATAAGAGCCATACAAAGAGATGGCATCGGCAATGATGACGAGAAAAGGAAGGGTGAGCATGGCAGCAAAGGTGCGGGTTACCACCAGGTATTTGAAAGGATTGGTGCCCGAAACCTCCATGGCATCGATCTGCTCGGTTACTTTCATCGAACCCAGTTCTGCGCCGATGCTGGAGCCAATTTTCCCCGCAAAGATCAAGGCAGTCAAAATCGGGCCTATTTCGCGGATGATGGCAATCCCCACCATCGCCGGGATCTGGGCTTCAATCCCGTAAAACACCATCGTGGGGTGCAATTGCATGGTGAGTACCAGCCCAATAATGAATGCGGTTAGCGCAATTAAAGGCAATGACTTGTAACCAATGACAAAACACTGGTGAATGAACTCCGCCACTTCGTAACGCGGACGTAGGCCCTCTACAAAAAAACGGCCAATGAACCGGCTCATTTCACCCGTATCTCGCAAAAAGAGCCGGGTGCTTTCAGGGAGTGGTGGTAAATGTAGCATGGTTCTGGCACGGAGCTAAGGAATGTTTGTTTAGCTCAGTACCAAAATGCAGATAATTCAAATGCCCACAAAATGAGGAATAAATTGACTGTCAATGATTTTTGTCACTACATTTGATAGGTCTCCCTTAATTTCGCCCAGCATTCATTTCATTGAGTACTCGTAAATCGTACTCCCGTAAAGCCAATTCATCAATGGTCTGAACCAAGATTTGGGCATACAATGGATTGGTTGAATAGCCCCCCTTTTGCAAACCCTCCGCCCAGGCGCGGTAGTCCAGCACATCCAGTGCAAAGAGATAGCCGTAGCGATCCATTTTAGCGGGATTCAACAAATGGTCGGAGTGGCGCATATAGGATTCCCGAATGGTGGTGTAGGATTGAAAACAGGATTCAATCAGAAAGCCATTGGCATCCCGATCGTCATCCAGGCGAAACATGGTTTTTCCTGTCCATTCTTTGCCACACTTTAGGCCAAAATGATTGTTGGCCTCCTTGGCCAAGGGGCTGGTGCCAGAATGGGATTCTACAATGGCTTGAGCTAGTTTGATACTGGCGGGAATGCCCGTGCGGCGCATTTCTTCAATGGCGAGCCAGGAATATTTTTTGACGTAGGCCTGTTTTTTGACCTTTTCTTCGGCGGCTTTTTTGGCTTTTTCTGCTGGCGTTAGAGATTGAGCCAAAAGAGGGAGGACGAAGAACAGTCCAATCAACAAACTGCACAAAGCGACTTTAGGCTGAATTTTCATTACTCAGTCAATTTGGTGTCCAAGAAATTAATGAGTACTTGATTACACTTCTTAGTGGGCAGGAAGTAAATATATACGCTCTATTTAAAGATGCTGGATTGAATCAATTGGGTAAAACTAGGTAATTTTTTAAAATAGTGGCAATTATATTTCAACGGTTTTTACGAAAAATAAAATTGTATTGAAAGCCAAATCAATGCTTTCAATACAATCTGTAAATCATTTCTTTACTGCGTTAAGCTTTTGCCGTAAATCGACCAAAGCAATACACCACTGCCCCAGCTACTACTACGTGCATTACATTCAGCCAAATCCCCATGCCCAACGGAATACCGGGGATACCCATAAAGGGGTTGGCAAAAGTCAAAATCAGCAGTACCAGAGCAACAATCCTGAACACTTTAAATGGCTTGTTCAGAAAATAATTCATTACTCCCAGTACCAATCCAGCAATCAAACTGGGGATAATGGAGGACATAATTACTGGAACAATCGTAATGGGCGTATCCATCCCAGGAACCAATACCGACGCGTCCATTAAGCCAATGGCCGAGCCAATCAGGAACAATACACTGTTGATGGCGGCAGCGATTGCCCCGGCTAATGGCGCAACCCAAAGGAGTTTTTTCGCCGCAATTTTTTCAATACTTGACATTTTAGCTGTTTTAATGGTTGAACAAAATTTGTTTAGACGAATTTTAGAGTAAAAAAAATCACCCTCGTATTTTATCCAATAAATCGGAAAGCAACTCTGCTTCCTCATCGCTGAGGTGGTCCATTTTTTTCGCCTGTTGTTGAAGGAGAGGCTCCATTTTTTCCAGCAGCTCCAAACCTGGTTTGGCAATGCGCAATAAAACCTGACGCCGGTTACAAGCGTTGGTTTCCCGTTCAATCCAGCCCTTTTCCTGCAATCGATCACAGAGGCGAGTCAAGTCCGGGTTTTTATCCAACATAACTGCTTTGACATCCCCTACTGGCACAAATTCAGGATACTTCCCCCGCAGAATGCGCAATACGTTGAACTGTTGCATGGTAATTCCCAAGGGTTTGAATAGCTCTGCAGCCTGATCCATATGCCAATGGTAGGTATAGATCAGATTGAGCATGGCCTTCTGCAGTGGCGAAACAAACTTGGTCTGCTTGATCAGTTCTTCGATCTTCATTGGGCAAAGTTAATAGAGATATTCGTTTAAACAAATGTTTTTTTATGAATGGTTTACCCTATCGCACGTATGGGCAACCCTTGCGTGGTTGCCCTGCGTGGTTGCCCTGTGTCCGTTTTGCCCATGCGGCGCGAATGTGGACAACCACGTAGGGTTGTCCCTACGCGGGAATAAACCCCTCCACCAAAATCATTTCCGTTTCCGCGGTACGCTGCCGAATGGCTTTGGCGGGGGCGTATTCTTCCGAATCCCACCAGGCTTGGGCGGTGGCTTTGTCCGGGAACTCCAGGACGACCAAACGACCGGGAGCCCAGCTTCCTTCCAAGGTTTCTACGGCAGCGCCCCGTACGATGAAGCGCCCCCCATAAGCATTAATGGATGCAGGGGTCAATGATTTGTATATTTCGTATTCAATGGGTTCGTTGACTTTTACTTGAACGATGACGTATGCAGGCATGGTAAAAGAATGATGAGTGATGAATAATGAGTGATGAATTTAAAATCCATAGGTTTATTTTTGTCCACCGACCAATCGCAATACCGGAATATCTATCGCCAGGGTTGCACCAATCCGATAGCCACGCTGGTCATCGAGGGTAATGCCTTGGGTGTTCACCTTGCGCAAGTTTGGCCCCAACTGGCCTCCAATGCTGAAACTCAGCGGGGCAGCCTTTGAAAAGCCAAACACCAGGTAAGCGCCCGGCGCGATGATGTTGCTCCATTTGAGTTGAGGAACATCGGCTGACTGCGTATCCCCCAAGCGGAAAGCAGCCAGCGCACCTACGTCGATGAAGGGCAAAAATAAACCTGTGCTGGCATTGCCCTTTTTATTGCCGAAACTAAAATCAAAGCCCAGTGGTGCCCAGGGTGCAAGTAAAGTTTTGGCATCGCGACCTTGTCCAATGCCTTGCCCTAAAAATTCAACCCCGCCGCTGACACCTCCATAAGCGTTGATCATCAAAGAGAATGCGCTGCTCTTTTTCATCGCTGCGCTGCCAGGAGGTAAAGCAATGCGGTCAATGGCATAAGCGACTTCATCAGAGTTTTTGGCTTCGGCTACTGCGGCCATAAAGCTGCCGTAACGCCAGAAATAGGAGGAGAACGAAGATTGCTCCATGACAGGTTGACCAGCCTTGAGGCTCTTGCGTTTGTTCATCAGCAATTTCCAGGACAAGGTATCGATCACATTGCCCATGTTGATCACCGCCGAGCCATACGCTTTGCTGCGCAAGTGCATGTTCAACTCACTGAGCTGACGAATGACAAAGAACATTTTATTGTCTTCGGTATTTTTGGGAACGGCAATCAGGTTTTTGATTTTCATGCCCGCCTGAAAAGCGCCAAAGGCTGCATCAAACAAGCGGTAGTAAGTTGCCATTTTGTTGTCATCATCCGGTGCAAGCCCTTGTACTTCGCCGATGCTGGATTGTGCCTGGCGTAAGTCGGTCACCAAATCATTGAGCGCGTTCTTGAATATTTCCAGTTTGGGCACTTCATTTTTAACCGAACTCAATATTTCCCGGAAAGGAATCCGCTGGGCTTGATTGTTGGAAAAATCGATGTGTACCCCTTGCTGAAACAAGAGGCCCAAAATCAAATCCCGAACGATAGGGTCGTTCAGCGCCCGGTACAATTTATCGGACGCAACCCACTTGGGGGGGCTTTTTTCACCGCCATTCCGGGCTCCAGCTTCAGGCAGTACTTCTACCGCTTGCATCAGCAGGCGGGTGGTGCGAAAAGCTGCGGAGAGGTTGGCTACTCTGCGGAATTCGCTGGTATCACCGCTGATTTCGCGGAGTTTGCTGAACATCTGGGTTTCATCCGAAGCCAAATAGTCCAAGGATTCTTTGATGCCAAAACCGTCGAGAAACATTTGAGATACCTGCAACAAATCGGCCATCCACAGCCGTTCTCCTGCCCGCAAACGGGAACGATCGGCCACCACCAATTCACGCAGGCCCGTGGGCAAACGCTCTAAATCCTTGATGAAATGAATCCTCAAGTCATCAATGTATTTGTCAAAAAAATAAATATCGGTATCGATCCGCCGCAACAACAGCCCGGTAGCCGGAAAAAGGGTATCGAGAACCGGAAAATTATCGAGGTCAGATTTGAAACGACGGAAAAAGGCATTGGTCAACTCTTGCTTGGTGCGGGTGGCAATGAATTTGGCCAAACCATCCGCAAAATACGTGACAAAAGAAGACGGTGAAGCCCCTTTGGCCGCATCGCCCAACATTCGGATATCCGCATTGGGTACCCGCTCGGTGGAGAAAAAAGCATTGTCTTCAAAAGCCAATTCAATGTTGCTTTCATTGGTGTAGCGTGCCAGGATATTGGCTACTTTTTGGGCATCCTCCGCAGATACATTGAGCAGAGCGAGGCGCTGGCCACTAGGTGCAAAATAAGGTTTGAGCGCCAGGGCATCGTCAATTAAGGATTGAGCGGACAGCCCAAAAATGGAAAAACAGCCTAAAAGAACTAAGCACAGTCGTTTCATCGGTTTAGGTTTTAGGGATTGATTTCCAGTTTATTGTGTAATAAGCATAGTGTTGGTTGTGTGCCTACGGTTTCCAGGGGCTTGGACACACTTTGCATCATCTGCAAAAGCTCTGCACGATTGCGCGGTTTGAAGTTGTCTTTTTCCACAGCTTTTAAGTGGGCAAGCCCCAAGGCCGCCACCCCGGCAGTAAGGTAAGTGGCATAACTGGTTGACAAATCCGCTTCTTCCAATTCACCGGAAGCCCGGTAAACGACAGGTTTGAAATTGTCCCAAAAGAAATGAATGCCAGCATCCTGTTGTAGTTTTTCGAACAAATCAGGGGCTGGCACGTAGCCACAATTGATCCCTTGGGGATGCCAGGTAGGAAAGTATTTTGCGGACAACAAAACCCCATCGGTCAATACGTGGTAGTTTTTGACGGAGTTGAACAGTTCGGTGCCAGTGGTCAAAAAATCATCAATCGCTTGATTGGCAGCAGGTTTGGTGATGCTAAAATCACTCAGTTTCATTTGGCTAAAAGTCAGCGCAGCCACGGCAAAATCGACCTTCAGCGCCTTGGCAATTTTAAGCCCATTGATGAAATCGGGTGCCTGAAAAAGCTCGAAGGGAGTGCCGGCTACTTTGCGGGATACTTTGATCACAAAAATTTCGGCCAAGGGCGCGATCCCTCTAAAAACACCCTCCTGAAGCCCACTGATGATGCTCAAGCAAGGAGTGCCATGGTCGGTATTGTCCGTTTTTTGCTCACTCACATCATCATTCCCCCCAAACAGGATGCGATCACCCGCTAAGGCGGCATTGTAGCGGTGTCCGATGCCTTTGTTAAAATGTTTGAAGGCAGGGTGATCCAGATTGAGACCACTGTCCAAAACGGCAATTTTCACACCCTTACCTTGGGTACTCAGCCATTCCGGGGGCAATATTGGTTTTAGTTGTTCTTGCCAGTCGAATTGTGTCATGATATAGGGTTTTACAGGGGCACTGAGCGAAGCCAAAGTGCAGATATAAAGCGATTTTATGACAAATGCAAGGTAAAAGTAACGCTTTTGTAGCTATTCTTAACTTTGCAAAGACTAATGCAATAAAAGCAATGATTTACGCCTGTTTAGCCGCGCTGTTGGCGGGATTTGTAGATGCCATCGTGGGCGGAGGAGGACTGATCCAGGCTCCGGCCATGTTCATCCTGTTTCCCAGTTTTTCGGTGCCACGCATCATTGGCACCAATCGTTTTGCGTCCTTCATGGGTACTGCTGTAGCGGCTTGGCAATACTCCCGCAAGGTGGCGATCCCTTGGCGCACGGTGCTGTATGGGGGCATTGGTGCTGGGGCCATGTCTTTTTTGGGTGCACGGTTTTCCAGTTTGGTCAGTTCAGAGGTATTGAAGCCGATCATTTTGGTGTTGATGGTTGCTATAGCGGTATACACCTATTTCAAAAAGGATTTGGGGCACCAGGAACAGTTTCGGGTCAGTATGCAGTTGATCCCGGTTTATGGGCTGCTGGTTGGGATGAGTTGTGGGTTTTACAATGGTTTTGTGGGCCCTGGTACGGGCAGCTTGTTGGTGTTTGGTTTTGTTAGTTTGATC
>JAIYAV010000234.1 GCA_027488855.1 Saprospiraceae bacterium | reverse complement strand
GCTACCAAGGACATTGCAACTTTTGTGAGCCGGGGCACCAACGGTGGTTTGAGTACCGAAAACCTGTTTGAGATCGCTGCTACAGTCAATGTAGCAAACAGTGGATCTAGCCGTTCATCAATCGTGAAAGACGCCTACATTGGAACCATCAACCTCGATTACAAAGGATACCTGTTTGTAGAAGGTACCATCCGTCGTGACCGGACTTCTACCATGAACCCTGAGAACAATGCGTTCATTTACCCCTCGGTGAATTCCAGCTTTATCTTTAGTGAAGCCTTTAAGATGCCCAAGTTTATTTCCTTTGGTAAAATTCGGGGCTCCTGGGGTATAGTAGGTAACTATCCAGACATCTACCGGGCGAATATCGCTTACAACCAGGGTACTCTGGGCGTTCAGGCGGTTGGTGGTGCGCCAGTGCTGTTCACCAATATTCCTTCTTCATTCGGCAATGACCTGATCCGTCCCGAGCAAAAGAAAGAATTTGAGTTTGGTATAGAAACCCGCTTCTTGAACAGCCGCATCACATTTGAAGCATCTTACTACAATGCTCAAATTGTAGATCAAATTTTGCCTCTGACTTTGGCATCCACTTCTGGAGCTGGCTCCGTCCTAACCAACATTGGTACCCTGCGCAACAAGGGGATTGAATTGTCTTTGCGTGGCCACATTGCCAGATCAGAAAACCCACGTGGATTCAACTGGGAATTGGGTGTAAACTACTCCAATAACCGAAACATCGTTGAAAAACTGGCCAACAACGCTACCGAACTGCTGCATGCTGATTACGATGGTAGTGCGGCTCAATTGCGCTCGGTTGTGGGCCAACCAATGGGCGATTTCTACGTACCACCAGTTGCTACCAATGGCGAAGGTCAGAAAATTGTCAATGCCAATGGTTTGTACCAACTGGATTCGCGCAACTGGATCAAGGTAGGCAACTCAATGCCCAAAGCAGTAGGGGGTATCTTCAACACCATATCTTTCAAAGGCATTACCCTGGACGTGTTGGCCGACTTCCGCTTTGGTGGTCACGTAATGCCAACGGGTGTCAACTGGATGATCAGCCGTGGTTTGTTGGAAGAAAGCACCCAATTTATGGACAAAGAAAGTGGGGGTTTGAGCTACTATGTTTCGGGTGGAAAGGGCATCCAAACCACTGGGGACAAAGGACCAAATGGCGAAAGAGTGTTCAACGATGGGATGTTGATCCCTGGAGTGCTGGCCAACGGCGAACCCAACACCAACGTGATTTCTCAGGCTTATTACTACTGGTTGACCTACAACTGGGGTGGCCCTCAGTACGGTTCTGCTCGCTACGAGTTGTTTGTAAAGGAAAACTCTTACATCAAGCTGCGTGAGGCAACTTTGGGCTACAACATTCCACAAAGCCTGATCGGTAAGCTGGGCTTCAGCAAACTGAACATCTCCGTATTTGGCCGTAACCTCTTCTACTTTTACCGTACGATTAAAGACATTGACGCAGAACAGCTGACTGCTGGTTCTCGTTGGACACAAACCGTGAACAACGCAGGTACCAACCCATCTTCTCGCACCATGGGTGTGATGATCCGGGCCAGCTTCTAATCGTCTAACTTTAATGGTAAAACTGAAAAATTGCACAACATGAAATCCAAAATTTATATAGCGTTTTTCGCGCTGGTGGTGCTCTCGGTAGCCTGCCAAAAATCCGACTTCGAGTCGAGCTACGCCGATCCGTCCAAAATTTCGGCAACTACGGTAGAAAAACAGTTCACGGGCTTTCTCAATGCCAACAAGTTTTACGTTCTGCCCGACTACTGGAACTACTTTGTGGTGCTGCGCACCTCCCTGCAGCGCTGGAACCAAGCGGTAGGCTGGGTGAATGTCGACAACCAGTACATTCCACCTTCAGGGGGCTTGGGGAATCGTTGGGACAACTACTACGGCTTCCTGGCACAGTACCGTGAATTGGAGAAGGTCTTTGGCAAACTTGAAGATGTTGACAAAAAAGATCGCCGCATTTACATGATTGCTGCCACCATTTACCTCTATGACCACACCCAACGGGTGGTGGATTTGCATGGCGACATTCCATTTTCTACCGCTGGTTTGTTGAGTACAAATGGCGGGGATTATGAAAAATCCTATGCCAAATACGATGGCGCAGATGCGCTCTATGCCAAAATGCTGGATGATTTGAAAGCATTGGCGGATGAGTTGAATACCCTTACCGTTTCTCCAGGTATCCAGGTAGGTTTCAAAACCCAGGATTTCCTCAACAAAGGGGATGTCACTGCGTGGAAGCGTTATTGCAACTCCCTGCGTCTGCGCATGTTGACCCGGGTATCTGGTGTAGCTTCCTTGCAAGGTCGCGTCAATACTGAAATCGCCAGCATCTTGGCCGATCCAGCCAAGTATCCGGTGGTGACCAGCAATGCTCAAAACATTCAAATCAATGTACACGACCTGAACACAGATGTTAATTCCAGAGGATTTCGCAGTGGTTTGGAAGATTGGGATGGCAACGTTGCGGGCAAAAGGATGATCGACCACATGAAGACAAGTGGTGACCCTCGCCTGCGCGTGATGTTTGAGCCAGGGCTTAATGCCAAGGGTGAATACATTGGTCTGGATCCACTTGCAGATGCGTCTGCCCAAACTGCACTGGTCGCTGGTGGTACTTTGACTTTGTACAACCGCTCCACCATGAGCCGCAACCAGTTCTTCCCCGGTGTGGTGATCAATGCTGCTGAAGTTAGTTTGATTATGGCCGAATATTACCTCAAGGCCAACAATGATGCGCAAGCCAAAGCAGCTTATGAAACAGCCATCAAGCAGTCTGTGGAGTTCTACTACAACCTGCGCAAGTTGAGCAACGACAATACAGTACCTGCTCCCGAGGCGACCAATGATACCCAGATCAACGACTACATCACCAGTGCTGCCGTAAACTGGGGTACCAACACCGACAAATTGAACCTGATTGCTACCCAGAAGTGGATCCACTTCAACGTGGTACAACCAGTAGACCTTTGGTCGGAAATCAGACGCCTGGATTTGCCCAAGCTTACTTTCCGCGACGATCCAGCCAATGCTCAGAAACAACCTCCGGTACGTTGGTTTTATCCAACCAACGAGTCCATTTACAATCCAACCAACTATACTGCGGTTAGTGGTAAGGACAATTTGGCCACCAAGGTTTTCTGGGACGTGAAGTGAGTTTCATACATTTTTAGATATTTGAACTAGCTTTTTTATTTTTGATAGACTGCTAATGAGTTTTGCTCGTTAGCAGTTTATTTTTTTATACAATCCTTACCATGAGCAAGCGTCAGTTGTTTTTAGTTCTGGTTTTCCCTTTGGCGGTTTTGGTTTTATCCAATACCTGGAAAAATCAGTGTACATGGGCAGCTATTGTTCCAACTGCGCTTCCTCTCGATTCCATTGCCAAAGGAAAAAAACTGGCGCTCATCCATTGTCAGCGCTGCCATCTCTTTACGGATCCCTCCCTTTTGGATAAAAAAACCTGGGTGAGCAGTGTGTTGCCCAATATGGGGCTACGCTTGGGCATCAAACCCAAGGACACCCCAAATACAGCTTCCCTCAACCCTGAGGATACCAAAACGCTCAAAGAATGGAACATTTATCCCGATCAACCTTTGTTGTCGCTCAAAGAGTGGAACCTGATTGTCAAATATTTTGAACACGAAGCGCCCAGTCAGTTGCCCTTGCCTGCCCTGAATCCCAATGCACAGCAGCTCGCTTCTTTTTTGGGTCAATACGTCAGTTTTGGAGATCATCAGTTTCCCCAAACGACCATGATCAAATATGACGCTCGTTCGGGGCACTTTTTTATCGGTGATGCCCACAATGACTTGTACCTGATGAACACCCAATTTCAACTGGTCAATCAATCCCAAATCAAAAGCCCGGCGGTGGACATGGATTTTCCCCGCAACAAAGCGCCCCGCCTGTTGAGCATCGGCTCCATTGTTCCTTCTGATCAAAAACAAGGTGAATTGCTTGCGCTGGATGGAGACCCGAATGGACTGAAACTTGGCCCACTGGCCCGACCCGTTCAATTTGCCGCAGGAGACCTGAATGGTGATGCAAAAGAAGACTTGGTGCTTTGTAGTTTTGGCAACCATCGCGGCCAGTTAGCCTGGTACGACCAAGGCGACCCCACAAAAGAACACATCCTCAGCACCTTACCCGGCACCCGGCAAGTAGAAATTCGGGACATGAATGGGGATCAAAAAAGTGACTTGATCGTGCTGCGTGCCCAGGCCTACGAAGCAATCAGCATTTATTACAATCTGGGGCAAGGACGTTTTGAAGAAAAAGTAGTCTTGCAGTTTCCGCCCGTGTATGGCCTGAGCTTCCTGGAAACGGCGGACTTCAACCAGGATGGTTTCCTGGATTTGCTGGTAACCAATGGCGACAATTGGGACTTGTCCGCCATTTTAAAGCCCTATCACGGCATTCGGATTTTTTTGAATGATGGCAAAAATCAATTCACCGAAAAATTCTTTTATCCACTCTACGGGACCAGTAAAGCCCTTGCCCGCGATTTTGACCTGGATGGCGATTTGGATATTGCCGCCATTGCTTTTTACACCAATCTGGAGAAGCCTGAGCATGGCTTTGTGTATTTGCAAAATGAGGGCAACATGAGCTTTACCGCCACCGCCACGCCTGATGCGGCTGCCGGGAAATGGCTGTGTATGGAGGCGGGGGATTTTGATCGGGATGGCGATCAGGACATTATTTTGGGGTCTTATTTTCATACGGCGGCAGAGGTGGCGCAGTTGGCGGCACATAGTGTGAGTAGTTTTCCGCAGTTGTTGGTGTTGTATAATTTGAAGAAGTAATGGGCATTTTCAATAATCAAACAAGGCGTCCATGGTCAACGAATTTTGCACCAGACTCCCTGCATACTCATTTTGAACTAAACCAAAAGTGGTGATGAAGGTGAGAAAAATGGACTTGAAGCCAAAAATCAAGGCCATAATTGGCTTTAACTTGATTTTTTTGGGAGTTAAAGCCAATTATGTTTGTTGGTAGCGTTTGTTGTAGGGAGTTAATGTCTTGAAGAAGTTGAGAAAGAAGCCTTGTTCCGCTGAAATGTAAGTCCATAGAGAAATCAAAAATCACATCTGCTTCAACAACAGTTTCCCCAACTCCACATCCGCCAACAAGCCCTTCAAACTCGCCTGCCCCCCCGAAGTCAAATCCTTCAACAAGGTAAAACGAATGTCATTCGGAATAAAATCAATTTTAAAAAAAGCCTTCAAATTGTTGAGCTGCACTGGACTGAGCGACTGGGCATCTTGCAGTAAATAATTCGCCAAGCGGGTACACAAGGCCGCGATGATGTCCACCCGAATAGGCTGTTTGACCACCATTTTTTGAAAAGGCAGCAAGACCTCTTTTTCAAAATCCTGGGCATTACAAATCTGCTCCGGGGTGATCAACTCGCTCAGGTTGTGGTTGACAAAAGAGATAAAAGCCGTGGCGCTTTGTTCATCCAAACAGGAATCGGCCAAAATGCGCACCAGGCCCAGGTTGCCGCTCAGGTCTTTGATCGACTTAATGGCTTCAAAAAACTGCACCAAAGTCCGCGGGGTGGTGCGTTGCCCGGTGATGATTTCGGGATAAAGTAGTACAAAATTGATCCCTCGGGCATCCACTTCATTTTGTTCGGCCCATTGCACCCAGGTTTTGAGGTCGAACTCCAGGGTAACGTGCAGCATCCGCGTGAGCATGGCGTCATCCATGGGCGTGACCGAATAATCCCCGCCGTCGGGGTTGGCGGTCAGGATGATTTGCCATTGGGGCGGCAATTGCCAACTGATCAGCTCGTGGTTTTGCAACAGTTGCATGATGCCACGCAGGATGCGTTCATCGGCACGGTTGACGTCGTCGACCAATAAAATGCCAGGACCCGGGGAGTCCGGTACCCAGGCGGGTGCTCGAAACACGGTTCGCTCCCCCTCAATAGCGGGCATCCCCACCAAATCCCCCATTTCTTCAAATTGAGCCGGGGCGATGTAGGCGTATTGGTAACCATTTTGCTTGGCCAGATTCTCAACGATCTCGGTTTTACCAATGCCGTGGCGGCCCCAGATGCAGATGGGCGATTTGCGCTTCCCCTCCCCTTCCAGCACCTGATTGGTTTGAAAGATGTGTTGGATGAAACTGCTCAGTTCAGTCGCGTTAACCCGAGTTCCGTAGTATTGATAGTTGTGCATCACCACTTTACATGCTTATTTTTCTTCCGGGCAAATGTTCCCAATTGTGCTCATCCCCGCCTTGGTTTCCGTTGCTGATCATCCACAACAGCGGTTTTCGGCAGGACAAACTCGGTGCAGGGCCCAATCCATCGGTAAAGTACACCACCGCATCTGCATTCGATTGTTGATTGGCGTACTCAATTGCCGCATCAAAATGGGTGCCCCCCCGACCAGCAACCACTGCCGGAGTTGTACCCCGATAAATATAGGCATTGTTGATCTGGGTATCACATTCCAGGATGAAAATTTCGGTACCCAGGCGCCAGATGTGCTGGATTTCCTGGAAAAAGGCCTGTATTTCAGCATCGGCAATACTCGCCGAAGTATCCAGGGCAATGAGCAATTTGTGTTTGTTGCGGATGCGCAAACCGGGATTGGTGCCGTAGCGCCGCGAGGGTTTACGGATAGTATTGTGTAAAAAGGTACGTTGGCCAGCACCGACAAACAGCCGCAAAAAACGCCGCCAATCCAAAGTGGGTTCGGGATTTGTCACGAATTGGTTCAGGTGTGTTTGTAAAATCCCAGGTAAACTTCCTTGTCCTTTGGCACCCACCCGCTGAATGGCATTTTGCACAATCTGTTGCAGCCCACTCGCCAGCACTTTTTTTTCAGCTGCACTCAGGGTACCCACCTCATTTTGCCACAAATCATGCCCCGCTAGTGGTCCAGTGCCAGCTGCCATTAAGCTAGACAAGGTCGGGCTGATGATTTGCCCTCGGCGTAGTGTTTTGTTCCAAGCGCCAGCCAATTCTTCGTAGTAGGCATTGACCGAGCGAAAGGGTTGTAAATCCAGTTCGGGGAAAAGGTTCAGGGTGAGTGAAGCTGAGGTGAGTTGTTCAGGGCTCAAATATTGATTCACAACCAAATCAGCAGCCAGATGGAAGATGCGGACATTGGCAAAATCCTGTTCCCGCAGCAGGTGCCCGAATACCAGGTGCAACACCTCATGTTTGAGTGCCCCGAGTCGTTGGGCTGGAGTGTTCAATTCCTCTTGCCAATAAGTTGAATTGACGGCTAGTTTGGGCGTTTTGTTGGCATTTACCCCCAGTGACAAGCTTTGAATTTCAGCATTGAGCTCTTTGACCAATCCCGTCAGCACATGCCCGTAGAAGGGCTCATGCAGGATGAGCTGGATGCTGGCTTGGGTGATTTGATCAAATATCTGCTGGGTCTGCATGTTTGCAAATGTAAAGTTTCAAGTCCATTTTTTCGAAAAAAGCACTAAATTGAAGTTCCTAAATTAGAGCACTATGTCTATGGTAATTGCTGATACAAAAGCGGAAAAAATAAACTGGGCTACATTTCGTGAAATGGAAATCGCTGACGATGACCTGCTCATCTACGAGCTTTTTGATGGAGAAATAATGGAGCGATCCACTCCTAGTCTCATTCATCAAGCGGTATGCAGGGAATTACTTACTGAGCTAGACACATTCATTGAAGAAAATAAACTAGGCGAAATTTTTTCCGCCCCAGTTGACCTCAATCTCGACGAGCACAATGCTTTCCAGCCAGATTTAGCCTTCATCAGCAAAGAGCGCAGTTTTTTGATTGAAGATGGCGACTACATCCGGGGTGCTCCCGATCTAGTAGTGGAAATTATCTCACCAGGAACCGTCAAAAAGGATCGGGTCATCAAAAAAAACCTTTGTGAACGTTTTGCCATTCGGGAATACTGGTTGGTTGACCCACTCAATAAAGGCATTGAAATTTACATCATGCAAGAAGACAAGTACGTGCTGCACGACCTCCAGGAGATCAGCGGAAAAATCAGTTCCACGGTGTTGACCGGATTTGAATTGGAGCTAGGGCATATTTTTGGAGAGGAAGCTTAAAAGGTTCGAGGGTTCCAAGGTTCGGGAGTTTGTCGCCCGACTCTAAGTTTTATAAAATTGGCGCGACAAAAAGATATACAATGTGCCCCATTTTGTGTTTACGACCAGCGGCAGAGCCGCCAAACGTCTGTAGCATATAGATCGAACAGTGCATTTAAGGTGCGTAGCACCG
>JAIYAV010000321.1 GCA_027488855.1 Saprospiraceae bacterium | reverse complement strand
TAATCGGAAATAGTTGAAAAACAAGTGCTGTACCTGCTTTTCATTTTTCACTTTTCACTTTTCATTTCTTAGTCCAGTTCGCTGATTTTCCGGATCACCTGATACAAACGAGTATGTTCGTTCACGTCCTCAGTGAAGGGGTCATGTTCGAGGTGATTGGAAGAAATCATTTTTAGGCGGGTTACGCGGCCATTGCGGTCGTTGATTTTTTGTACGTGTTTTACCCAGATGCTGCCATTGTGTTTTACGGCATAAATCTTGTTGTCACGCACTTCACTCATGCTTTGGATTTCGCGGCAGATCACCACATCACCATTGGCGATGATGGGTTCCATACTGTTTCCTTTGATGGGGAAAGCGACGAGGCCACCGCCAGCCAAGCCAGGAATATTGAAATAATCGATATCTTCAACGGCCCAACCATCCTTTCCTACGGTCGAACCTGCAAAAGCTTCCTCGGAAGTAAACAAAATATTGCCTACCTTTAGGTTTGCCTCATCCGCAGGAGAGGGTTTAGGTAGATCAAAACCAAAGGGTGTACCCAACCCGTCAATGAGGTAGGATTCATTTACTCCGTATTCACGGCATAATGTTCGAGCATGGCGATAATCCAAGCAACGCTTGTCATCAGGATTGAGGAAAGCCCGAATGATGTGGCCATAAGCTCGGTTACCAAGGATTTTGAGGGCAAAGTCGCCGATACCTTTGCCACTCCGGTCGTTGGGTTGAATGTCTCCGCGTTCCACCAGCAGGTCAAAAACCTTGCGGAAGCGCTCGTTCAACGATATACGATCTTCACGAATCATGGAGTGTGATTTAAATTCTAAAAATATTAGTGCCGAATTGAATGCAAGGTAAACAAAAAATTGTTACCAACAAATATTTGCAAGACATTTTTTTTTGTTGAAATCGGATTATTTTTGCGTTTACGCTGCTTGGCAGCACACAACAGCTTTTCATTATGGCGGCAAAAAAGAAAAAAGGACAACTTTCACTCCGGTTTACAGATGATGAACGCATCCCTAAACTAGCGGGAGTGCTATTGTTGTTTTTTGCCCTTTACCTATTCATTGCATTTACATCTTATCTATTCACCTGGCACATCGATCAGGATCGCGTACTGCGCTTTTCCTGGGAACTCTTGTTGGATAGTCGATTTGAAATGGCCAACTGGTTAGGGCGTTTGGGCGCGATTCTATCCAACTTTTTCTTTTACTACCTTTTTGGTTTACCTTCCTTTTTGTTGGTTTACCTGCTTGCGCTGATGGGGAGCGCACTGATCCGGCGCATCCCGCTGTATCGTTTTACCAGTCGCATTCGCTACACCGTTATATTGGTGTTCTTTTTATCCGTAATTTTTGAGTTTTTGTTTGGCACCTTTGGCTTCCCTTGGGGTGGCGCATTAGGAGATACAGTCAATTTATGGCTGTATCGTTTTGTTGGTACTGCCGGACAAGTGATTTTATTTGGTGCAATTACCTTTGGATTGGTGGTTTGGCGTTTCAATCCCAATTTCGATCAACTGTCTTTTGGCCAGGCCATGCAGGAAATCTATTATTACTTTGAGGCACTGATTCAGGGGAAACTGTTTCGCCGGGCAAAACCTGGAGATTTGCGCGAAGCACAAGCCAGGTTACGGCCTGGGCCCAGAGCGCAACAACGCATCAATAGGGGCACTGAATCAACCAATGACGTGGAGGAAGAAGGATTGGAGGAAGACGACACTCCTTTGCCCGATGTAGAGTTGCCACCAGTGCCTGCACGAACTGGTGAACAACTGGCTTTTGACCTTGCCAGAGCGGCGAACCGACCGCCAGTAGCGAGTAGCCCCGGAGATCTGGAGCTGGAAATGGGCTTCACTGAGCCGCAAGAGCGCCAACCTATTGTAGAAAACGCGCCGGATCTGAACCTGCAACCATTGGACTTGGCCCAGGAAGAAAACCCGGATCACAGCGAACCCTACGATCCAACCCTGGAATTGTCTTCGTATGAGCACCCGGTACTGGCCCTGCTCAACGACTATTCGGATCAAAAAGTAGAAATTGACCGCGAGGAACTAGAGGCGAATAAAGATCAGATCATCGAAACCTTGTTGCATTACAAAATCGAGATCACCAAAATCCGCGCCACCATTGGGCCAACGGTCACCCTCTATGAAATCATCCCTGCACCAGGGGTGCGGATTTCGCGCATCAAAAACCTGGAAGACGATATTGCCCTGAGCCTTTCGGCGCTGGGTATCCGCATCATTGCGCCGATTCCCGGCAAAGGCACCATCGGTATTGAAGTACCCAACAAAAAGAAACAGATCGTTTCGATGAAAGAGGTACTCATGCACGAAAAATTCAAAAAGGCCAAAATGGACTTGCCCATCGCCCTGGGTAAAACCATTTCCAACGAAGTTTTTGTAGCGGACCTGGCCAAAATGCCCCACTTGCTGGTGGCGGGTGCCACGGGACAAGGTAAATCGGTGGGGATCAACTCCATTTTGATTTCCTTGTTGTACAAAAAGCACCCTTCGCAAGTCAAACTGGTGTTGATCGACCCCAAAAAAGTGGAATTGTTCCCTTATGCCAAGCTGGAGAACCACTTCCTGGCCTTTTTGCCCAATCAGGACGAACCCATCATTACGGATACAACCAAGGTGATCCACACCCTCAATTCCTTGTGCATTGAGATGGACAACCGGTATGATTTGTTGAAAAAAGCTTCGGCGCGGAACATCCGGGAATACAACGACAAGTTTGTACAACGTCGCCTGAATCCACAAAAGGGCCACAAGTTTTTGCCCTTCATTGTACTGGTCATCGACGAATTTGCCGACTTGATCATGACGGCGGGCAAAGAAGTGGAACTCCCCATCGGTCGCCTCGCGCAATTGGCGCGGGCCGTGGGTATTCACCTGGTGATCGCTACCCAGCGCCCTTCGGTGAACATCATTACCGGGGTGATCAAGGCGAACTTCCCAGCGCGGATTGGCTACAAGGTGACCTCCAAGGTAGACTCCCGTACCATTCTGGATGCAGGCGGGGCCGAACAATTGATTGGTCGTGGCGACATGTTGCTCTCCATAGGTGGTGAAATGATCCGTTTACAAGGTGCCTTCATCGATACACCCGAAGTGGAACAAGCGATTGATTTTATTGCCAAACAACAGGGTTACCCTGAGCCATACTTCTTGCCAGAATACTACGGCGACGACGAGCCACCGGGCCAAAGTGAACTGCGATACTCCGACCTGGACGAAATGTTTGAGGATTCCGCTCGCCTGATCGTACAAAGCCAACACGGCTCAACTTCCATGATCCAGCGCCGCCTGAAACTGGGCTACAACCGCGCAGGACGAATCATGGATCAGTTGCAAGCGATGGGTATTGTAGGGCCGAGTGAGGGCAGCAAGGCCAGAGAGGTTTTGTTTTTTGATGAGGGGGAATTGGAAAGGTTTTTGGCGGATTTGCGGGCAAGGAAGTAGGCTTGATGAACCAAGCTTGATTTTGCACAATAAAAAGCCTAAATTGTCTAAAAATTAGAGAAATGTCCACAGCTGCATTTTCTATAGACAATCGAATTGTCTTTGATAAAGATATCCTGGGGGGGCAGCCACACATTGCCCATCGTCGCATCCGGGTGAAGGACATTGTTCAATGGTACGACCTATTGAAAATGGATGCGGACGAGATCGCCACAACTTACGAGCTTGAACTGGCAGATGTTTTTGCTGCTTTGGCTTATTACTATCACAATCGGGAGGCCCTACAGCAGATTTGGGCGCAAGAAGAACTTTTAGTTGATGAATTGCGCACGAGCATGCCTTCAAAAATCAAGCGTTCTGTGAATGGATTGAATTAGTTTTTACCTGGATGAACACATTCCCAAGGCAGTTGCAAAAGGGTTAAAGCAACGGGGAATCGCCGCCATTACTTGTTCAGACATCAGCACTTTAGGACTTAGTGATGTGGAACAATTGGCTTTGGCCGCTGAAAAATCCTGGGTTATTGTGACCAGAGATAATGATTTTTTGGTGCTTCATGCCCAAGCTGTTCCTCACTGTGGAATCGTTTTAGCATATGGAATTTCACACTCATCATAACCTTCCAACAAACGCCATTCTCCAGCTGTATAACGATGTAGCTTGGACACTTTACACCAAAGATCCCGAACAACTGATGCGTGCCATTCAAAATTCTCGCTACGTACTGAGTGCCTGGGATGGCGATGTGCTAGTAGCTTTATTGCGCGCTGTGGGTGATGGTGAAACCATTCTGTATATCCAGGATATATTGGTTTTGCAAGCTTATCAAGGCCAGGGGATTGGCAGTACTTTGATGAAAATGGCTTTGGAGGCATATGCTCAGGTGCGGCAAGTGGTGCTGATAACGGATCAAGATACAGGTTTGCATACTTTTTATAGGACGGTGGGAATGAAAGAGGCGGGCGAAATTGGATTAAGTGGGTTTGTACAAACCCTACACCGTAAATGCTAAGTTTTTACTAAGCTCCATCAATCGCTTCTGTTACACACTTTGCCGACTAGCCCTGAAGGGGCGCCATCTCCCCAAGGAAGGGCAGCGCCCTTTCGTCGACGACGCACCATGCTTCTATTCTCACTAACAGCCCTGAAGGGGAGGGTGTCCAGAATACAAAAAAAAG
>JAIYAV010000187.1 GCA_027488855.1 Saprospiraceae bacterium | reverse complement strand
AGCCAAATCCAGCGGGCCCAGGCCCAGCTTTCGCTCAATGAATCGCTCGTCGCTCTGCCCGGCGTGTTTACCCTCAACCCGGATAACTTTTCCCAGGATTTGCGCATTTCCATTCGGGGTTTTGGGGCACGTTCAGCGTTTGGGATTCGGGGCATCCGTTTGTTTGTGGATGGCTTGCCCGAATCCACGCCCGATGGCCAGGCGGATGTAGACAATGTGGATGCGGGTGCTTTGCAACGCATTGAGTTGTTGCGTGGAGCTTCAGCGGGTTTGTACGGCAACGCTTCCGGTGGGGTGCTCAACCTGAGCACGGAAGAACCCAGCAAACAGTCTTTTGTAGAAACTCAGGCCCTGCTAGGCAGTTTCGGTTTCCAGCGCTATCAGGTCAAAACCGGGTTTATGGCGGGTAAACTAGGCGTTTTTGCCAGTGCCTCCCAAAACCAACAAGAAGGCTACCGAGCCCAAAGCTCAATGAAACAAACGACGCTGAACCTTAAGCTACGCTATCAACTCAGTGCCGACACCAAACTTTCGCTCTTGTTCAACTACGGCAATAGCCCTTATGCACAAGACTCAGGCGGGCTGACGGCTGAGCAAGTCCAGGCGGATCGCCGTCAGGCGCGGGCAGCCAATGTACAATTCAATGGTGGAGAGGAAGTAAGCCAGGGCCGGATAGGACTGGTTTTTGAAAAACAATTTTCCGCCAAACATCGCCTCAGTGCCCGTGGGTTCATCACCAATCGGGATTTTGCCAATCGCCTCGCCTTCCAGGGTGGTGGCTGGGTGGAATTTCAGCGCAGTTTTGGTGGCCTGGGCGTGACGTATGCCTACACCAGTGGCTCGTATCGCTCGCAAGTAGGGCTAGAATGGAATGACCAAAACGACGACCGCCAACGCTACAACAACGACAATGGGAAAAGGGGCACTAAGACCTTTGACCAACTGGAAAGTTTCCGCAGCATCGGCGCTTTCTGGTTAAACGAATTGACTTTGGGCAAAAAACTCACCCTCACCGCTGCCACCCGTTATGATGCGCTGCAACTGAGTGCTGAGGATGCTTTTTTGAGCGACGGCAATCAAAGTGGAAAAAACAATTTCAACCGTTTCAACCCCAGTGTAGGTGCGGTATTTGTAGCCAGTAAATGGGCCAACATTTACGCCAACCTCGCTAGCAATTTTGAAACCCCTACCCTCACCGAATTGTCTGCCAACCCGAATAACCTGGGCGGCTTCAACCCCGACCTCCAGCCCCAACGCTCACTGAATTATGAATTGGGCACCAAACTCCTGGTCAATAATCGGCTAAGTTTTGACCTAGCGCTTTTTCAAATCAACTTACAAGATGAGCTGGTGCCTTATCAATTGGCCAATGCTATTGGACGTACCTTTTTCCGCAATGCAGGAAAGTCACTGCGCCGAGGACTGGAGGTTGCCATGAATTTGCGCATTGAAGAAGGTTTGTACCTGAGTGTCAATTATACCTATTCCGACTTCAGTTATCAGGAATATACAGCCAATGGTACCCGTTTTGATGGCAATATCCAACCTGCAGTGCCCAAGCATCACTTGTTCAGCGTGTTGCAATGGGCGCACCGCTCGGGCTTTTTTGTAGCAGCACAGGTGCGCAACATCAGCAGCACCTTTGTGAACGATGCCAACACTGCCAGTGCTGAAGCATTTACCATGGCTTCCGTTCGGGCTGGGCATGCTTTCCATTTGGGCAAACTGTGGCGAGTAGAGCCTTTTGCGGGCATCAATAATATTTTTGGAACGGAGTACACCGGGAATATTTTGCTCAATGCTGTTGGCAATCGTTTTTATGAGCCGGGAGTGGCACAAGCGACCTATTATGGTGGGCTAAAGTTAAGTTGGAGGAAAAACTAAAATGGTTTAACTTGGACTGAAGCAAAAAACAAATCCTGTATGAAATCTCCATTCCCTGGTATGGATCCCTATTTGGAGGGGTATTTGTGGCCTGATGTGCACAATCGGATGGCTGCCGTAATTTCTGAATTACTGGCTCCACAAATAGCGCCCAAGTACGTCGCCCGTTTGGAATTGTATACGGTGGATGACAGCTCTCCCGAAACGGAAGTCGGTATCATGTATCCCGATGTGGAGATTTTAAAACGCAATACCTTATTGAAGGAGCCAGAAGTAGCTTACGGATCAAGAGTTGTCATTACTGAACCTACCGTGATTATCGCTTCCAATAAAGCCATTCACCTCAATATTCCGGTGATTGAAATCCGCGACGTGGCTAAAAACCAACTGATCACCGCCATCGAAATCCTTTCACCGGTGAACAAACGCAAACCGGGGTTGGAACCTTATCAGGAAAAACGGATGGATTTGCACCGAAGCGGGGTACATTTGCTCGAAATTGATTTGTTGCGCCGAGGCACCCGGCCTTTTGTACATCCTCGTTTGCCCCAATCTGATTACCTCGTCATGTTGATGCGGGCGGGTACGGGCAGAACGGAAGCTTGGGCATTTAATGTGGATGAGGATTTACCCGTATTGCCAGTGCCTTTGGTCGCTCCCGATCCAGATGCTAAGCTCGATCTCAAACAAGCCCTTGACCTCATCTACGAGCGAAGCTTGTACCAATTGTCCATCGATTACCAAAAAGATCCGCCACCACCTGAGTTCAGTACAGCCATAAAAGCCTGGATACAAGGAGTGGTCATAAAAACTGAGTAACTCTCGATTAACCAAAAATTCATTGATAATGTCAAGCAGATTTACATTTTTTGCCTTATTCATGTTCCTCTCATTGAGCGCTTGTAAGGGTCAAAAACCAGATGGAACGCCAACTGTAGGCGGTGATAGTGACCAACACGGCTGCATTGGTTCCGCTGGCTACCAATGGTCAGCATTGCGTGGCGAATGCATCCGCCTTTTTGAAGCAGGAATTCGCCTCGACCCCAAGGCCAAGGATTTGAACCAAACCACTTCGGCCTTTATCGTTTTTAAATCGATGAATGAAGATGCCAAGGTGGAGCTTTTTTTACCGGGTGGAAAAGCTGTAATTCTTCCCAAAGTAGGTAAGGATGATGCTGGCACTTGGAAAAACAAAATGTACGTGCTGAAACAGTGGCGGGGGATGTACTCTTTGGAAAACAGCAGTAAAAAACTGTTGTACCAGGGTGCTGCGTCGAAGTAATCTTATTTACCTTTCACCATTTCTAACGCATAACTCAAAACACCAAAAATGAAAGAGTACAAACTCGAATCACTCATTTATTATTCAAAACTATCGCTGGATAAAGAACACATCCTCAAAGACTCGACAAGTGATATTCAAGCCAAATTGGATGAATATGCACAAAAGGGCTACAGGTTGGTTTCAACAGACGCGACTGATTTTGGATTTGCGGTTTATTTTTACTTGTACTTTGAAAAAGACGTCGCTGGAGAATAATTGTAAATAAAAGCGTCATCTTTACAACTGGACGAACTATACAAACGTCCAGTTGTACGTATTTTGGTAACCAGTCTTTATTCCTCCAAAACCTTGGCGGCTTCACACAATTCCTCGTAAAAGTCTTCCCCGTACTTTCGGATCAAGGGCTCTTTTAAAAACACGTACACGGGTACTTTTTCCTTTTTGCCCAGCGTACAAGCCGCCGAACAAATGTGCCAGCGCTCATAGTTCAGCCCCTCAAATCCGGCCACTTCCGACTTGACCCGGATCGGGTAAAGGTGACAGGAAATGGGTTTTATGAAATGACTCGCCCCAGCCTGGTGCGCCAATTCAATGCCACACTTCGCAATGCCATTGATGTCGTAGGTGAGATAAGCACAGGCAGCGGCGTTGACAAGTGGAGTTCCGTAGCCCCCCATTTCTTCAAAGTAAGTGTATTTGCCCTGTGCTTCTATCGCCGCCCGGCCATCACTGGTCAAAAAGTCTTTGATGGAGTCGTAGATCTCATCCAAAATGGGCAATTCAGCCTTTTCCAGAGGTGCACCAAAGTCTCCTTCCCAGCAACAGGCCCCCTTACAAGCATCCAAATCACAAATGAAATGCTCTTGCACTATTTCGTCACTAATCAATACATCGTTTACAACCAACATGCTACCAGCTTAAATGAGCAACAAAACTAAAAAAGAAGCAGCAAGGAGACACTGATTGCCTAAAAAAACCAATTTATTATTGCATTTTTACCGAAACAGTCGCCTTTAGCCAACCCTGGGACGTTTAAGGCGTTTTAATTTCGATTTCGGTTCAGGTAGAGAAGCACTGCGTGCGTCTCTATTGCAGAATAAATTGCGGTAGCATCGGAAATCCTTGCCAAATTGTTTTCATTTGGCGGAATGAATGTAATATTTTTGCGCCCTGAAACACGGGCACAGAATATCTGTGAAAGGTAATCTGCCCCAACTAAGCAAACGAATAACATTACTAACCATAACACTTATTTTAATGGATACCCTCAAGAAAAAATTCTACGAGAAATCCAGCGCACTCAAAGTCGAAATCAAATCCTTGCTCAAGGAGTACAGCGAATTGATGGTGGATGACGTAAACCTCGGACAAATTTATGGCGGTGCCCGCGACATCAAAATGATGGTGTGGGAAACCTCCGAATTGGACGCAATGGAAGGTATCCGCTTTCGGAATATGTCAATTCCGGAATTGAAAGCACAACTCCCCAAAGGAAAAGACGGCAAAGAACCACTGCCTGAAGCATTGTTTTGGTTGATGTTGGTTGGTGAAGTGCCTACCCAAGCTGAAGCAGATGGGTTGACCGAAGAATGGCGCAAACGTGCTACGGTACCCGCCCACGTGTTTACGACACTGGATGCATTACCGGCTAACACCCACGCCATGACTCAGTTCTCGATTGCCATCACCGCCATGCAAACGGAAAGCATCTTTGCCGCCCGTTACGACGAAGGCATGCCGAAGGATGAGTATTGGGATGCAACTTACGAGGACACCATGAACCTCATCGCCCGTTTGCCCCAGGTTGCAGCATACATCTACCGCCGCACTTATGCGGAAGGGAACCATATTGCCCCCAGCACTACCGAAGACTGGTCGGGCAACTACGCGCACATGCTGGGGTTTGAAAACGAAGATTTTAAAGCCTTGATGCGTTTGTATCTGACCATCCACGCCGACCATGAAGGCGGTAACGCTTCGGCGCACACTACCCACCTCGTTGGTTCTACCCTCAGCGACCCTTACCTGACTTTTGCAGCAGGAATGAACGCGCTGGCGGGGCCACTCCACGGCCTGGCCAATCAGGAAGTGATCAAGTGGATCTTCGATATGCTGGATGAATTGGGTACTACTTCGCCCAGCAAAGAGCAAATTGCAGACTACGTACACGCTACCTTGGCAAAAGGGCAGGTGGTTCCAGGTTATGGGCACGCGGTATTGCGGCGCCCTGATCCACGGTTTATGGCTCAAATGGAGTTTGCCAAAGAATACATCAGCCACGACGACGTGGTAGAAGTAGTCTGGAAGGTATTCGACGTGGTGCCAGGCATTTTGAGTAGCCTGGGCAAGGTGAAAAACCCCTGGCCCAACGTGGATGCACACTCTGGTGCACTGTTGGTACACTATGGCCTGAAAGAATACGGGTATTACACGGTCTTGTTTGGCGTTTCCCGCGCCTTGGGTGTACTGGCAGCTTTGTGCTGGTCACGCGCCTTAGGTTTCCCACTGGAGCGGCCAAAATCCGTAACTACTGAATGGGTAAAACAATTCCTGGCCGAGCATAAGGCCAAAGCATAAGTTGACCAAAGAAACCAATTTTAAACACACAACGATTCAGACATGAATTTTCCTCAAGACTTGCGTTATACCTCCGAGCACGAATGGGTGCGCATAAAGGAAGGCAATATTGTCACCATTGGCATCACTGATTTTGCTCAGGGTGAATTGGGCGATATTGTTTATGTAGACGTCGACAGCATCGGCAATCAACTCAATGCAGGCGAAGTGTTCGGCTCCGTTGAAGCAGTAAAAACCGTTTCAGACCTGTTCATGCCCGTAGATGGTAAGGTGTTGGAACTGAACACCGTGCTGGATAGTTCGCCCGATTTGGTCAATATCGATCCTTATGGCGCGGGCTGGATCATCAGAGTAGAAATGAGTAATCCTTCTCAGTTGGAAGAATTGATGGATGCGGCTGCTTATGAAAGCAGTGTGGCGGGATAGTTACAAAATCGAATAGACGTAAAGAAACAGGGCACTAAAGTACAACACTTTAGCGCCCTGTTTCTTTTATTTTTTTCTCCAACGGCGCCAAAAGAAATACCCTCCTACTCCAAAAATGAGCAAAAAGGGCCAAATGGAAGTAAGTCCAATCAAAAAACTGAGCATCCCATCCCAACCATTGCGGAAAGCACGCCCGAATCGGTTTTCTTCTACAATTCGATGGTGGGGTGTTTTTTTGTAAAAACTGATGTCCAGCGTTGAATAATCCACCCGATTGTTGAGGTAGCGCAAGCGCCCTTCAATGGATTCAATCTCAGCCCGCAACTCGCCAATTTGCCGCTCAATCTCCAGAATTTCCGAGATTTTATTGGCCCGTTTGAGCAAGTCCTGGTAACGCTGTTCCACCTGCTTTTTGGTTTTGAGCCGGGCCTCCGCGTCTACAAATTCTTCGGTGACATCTACCGCTTCGATGGTTTTGGTGTCAAAATGTTCTACCCCTTTGCACACTGCATCTACCAGTTTGTCAAAATTGCGCGAAGGTACCCGAATGGTGAGGTGTTGTACAATCCGATAATATTCATCAGCCGTAGACTCATTGCTTAAAAAACCTGCATTGATTTGGGCTACATTGCGAATGCGCTGGTAGGTACTACTCAAGTCGGAGGTTTGAAACTCCAGGGTTCCCGTTTTGATGAGCTTAATTTCAAAAGCGACGTCAACTTTCGCTTCACCAGGCGAAGGTGGCGGCGGTGCAAAAGCTACTTTGGATTCAACTTCTGGCCCAGCCGAGTCCATTTCCGCAGCAGTTTCAAAATTGCCAGATTTGTTGCCCTTACTACATGTATTGAACAGGATACTGGCCAAAAACAAACAACTCAACAGGGATAAGGTACGCATAATCAGGGATTTTTAGTTACCATAACAGATGCTAAGGTAGCCTAAAATGGTGTGCCCTGAAGAAGAATTTCGGATTTCGGGATTTCGGATTTCGGTGGGGCGCTGCTTCTGCCATTGTTGTATGTAAAACCCCTAGTATTTCAAATTTGAAATACTACTGTTGAACACATTTCAAAATGGTAGAAGCAACGCCCCACCGAAATCCGAAATCCCGAAATCCGAAATCCTCAATACGCTGCCGCTTCCGGCTTACAAAGCATGTCGTGAAGGATTTCCCGGGCCCGATGCAACTGTGCTTTAACGGTGCCCAAGGGGATTTGTAACTCATTGGCGATTTCAGCGTAGGTTAGGTTTTCATAATAACGCAGTTCCAACATCATTTGATAGCGCTCGCTGAGTTGAGCGATCAAATTGCGGAGCAGGTGTCTTTTTTGCAAACAGATGAGGTTTTCCTCGGGGTTCAAGGATTTAGAGCGAACGTTTTCCGAAAATCGCCCTTCAAATTCTTCGCACATCCGGGCGTCGATCGAAAGGGTATGTAAACGACGTTTGCGCTGGTGGTCAATACAATGATTGATGGCGATGCGCTGTAGCCAGGTGCCAAAAGCAAAATGAGGGCGGTACCTTTCGAGATTGCTAAAAGCTTTGCCAAAGGATTCCATAGCCAGGTCTTCCGCGTCGACCCGATTGGGGACGATTTTTTGGATGGTCCGCATCAAGCTGCCTTGATGCCGCTCTACCAAAATGCTGTAAGCGAGTTGATTGCCATTTACAGCGAGTTCAACCAGGCTGTGGTCGTCTTTGCCCCGGCGACGGGCGGTGTTGTTTGGTGCTAGTGTTTCCATGATGTTCGTGGGTTGCCGATTATCAAAACCGGCGCGAACACGATGTAGTAGAAGAGATAAATCAGGTCTAAAAAGAGCATCCAAGGCCAGAGAGAAAGCGCTTTCAAGCGGCTGAAGATGGGTCTGCTTACCATTGCTACTACCGTGGCTCGCGCCAGGTAAAAAATCAAAATGATGCTCCATTGACTGGTATAAAAACCCCAGGCCAAACCTCCCGTGTAATGGAAGAAATGGCTGGCTGACAACATGCCCAACACCACCTGATGCAGTGGTTTGTAGCGGTTGCCAGTGGTCAAATGGCGCGTTTTTTGATGGTAGTAGCCTCCCCAAGTCATTTTGGGGATGGTAAAAACAAAACTTTCTGAAGCCAATTGCACTGCCGTATTTTTCCCTGTAGCTGCGGCGTTGACAAACAAATCGTCGTCACCGGAAGCGAGGTCCAAATGTGTAGAAAAACCTTGTTGTTGTTGATAAAGTGATTTATGGTAAATCAAATTCCTGCCAACGCCCATATAAGGCATACCCACAATGGAGAAGGAAAAATATTGGATAGCAGTGTAAATGGCCTCAAAGCGGATGAAACGATTGAGTAAACCGTCTCGGTATTCATACGGACTATAGCCTAGTCCAATTAAAACTTCATCTTTAATCAAAGACTGCATGTGCCGGATCCAATGGGGGGAGGATGGGTAGCAGTCTGCGTCACTCAACAAAAGCAAATCGTATTTTGCGGCTGCAATCCCCACCTGTAAAGCGTGCTTTTTTCCAGGTGGATGTTGCTCTGTGATCGTAACGGGATGTAAGATCGAATATTTTTTTTGAATCGCAAACAAAATTTTTTCAGTTTCGTCAACTGAATTGTCATTTACGACCACAACTTCAAATAAAGGGTAGTCTTGGGCGAGAAAACGGTCGAGGTATTTGCTCAAATTGTCCGCTTCATTACATCCGCAAATGACTACGGAGATGGGGGGAAGTTGATCATCAGACAGGTTTACGTCCCTGAAAGTAGGCGTTTGAGGATAATTCCCCAGCCTCGAAAAAACCAGCAGCCAAAACAACAACTGCACTATCGTGGCGCCGATAAAAACAATTGCGAGCATGCTGGACACCATTTAGGATTGAATTTGATGTAAAAATATCTCCAACTGCAAGGCAAGCGCTTTTCTTTCCTGTGCCAATTTATGTTTGATCGGCCCCATTTTGTTCAATTTTACGAAGGAAAAACCATTCTCCATGTAACGCCGATTGACACTCGCAATTCTACCCGCTACAGCAATGGCCAGTAAATAAATCCAACTCCAGGCCGTACTCGTCAACATTTCCACCAATAAGGATTGCAGCAGGTAAAAAGTGGGCAAAGCCAACAAGCCAACACTGAGTTCCACCGCTGATTTGTACCCAATGTGCAAATCCAATTTGCGAATGGCAAAACGACACAAGGCAATCAGCGGCCAATGGTTCAGCCAGGCGAAAGCCCAAATCGGTGCCAATAGCCAAAATTTCAATTGTTTGCGCAGGCGCGCCGAACGCCCAATCTGTTGTAAAAATACAGCCCCCGAGCGCACCTGGGTCGATTTGAGCGCCAGGGCATAATGGTTTACTTGCAAAACGAAGCGGTCGTAAGCCTCTGGATCCTCAATGGCATAATTGCGCAAGTGGAGCAACAGCGCTTTGCTGCGCTGAAAAAATGCGAGTAAAGGCAAAGGAGCCTCATCACGCAGTATTTCTTCCAGCACATACAAAAGTTGATCTTCTTCCTCGTCTTTGACATTGAGCAGCAAATCTTGCATCCGTTTTTCCAGTAGCGCCGTCAAATTGCGCACGGTGCCCTGGTGATCATGGGCATTGGCCTCCGCAAAATCCTGGAGCGTAATGGGTTCGCCCACCTGAATCAACATTTCGCTACCGAATTGCTCCCGGTCACCATAATAAGTATAGCCTAGGGGAAGGATGTGCAATCCCAATTGAAAATCCTGTTGCTTTTCTGCACTCAGACTGATGCGGGCGGTACCTGTTTTAAGGGGCAATAAGTTGCGATCCAGCTCATTGCCACCATCGGGGGCTATAAACAGGTTTCGGCCAGCCAAAAGGTGATCGATGGCCTGGCGGAATGAATCGTCGTTGTTGACGGGGCCACCGTCATTGTCTTTGCGCCGTTCGAGGGGGATACAAAACAAAAAACGCAGGATTTTGCCCACCCAATCTGGTTTGAATAAGCGGGCCATGGCCAAAAAATATACGGGCTGGTTGACCCAAATAGCGCCATTTAATGCGTCCATCAGCGTATTGGGGTGATTGCCCGTAACAATGGTGGGGCCAGTGATTTTCAGTTTCTCTTTGCCTGAAAATACAATTCGAGGGTAATACACATAAGCAACTAGCTTGACCAAGGCTTTTAAGAAGGCGTAAATAATGCGTTGTAAAGGACTCACGATGTAGCGATTTGGGTAAAAATAAGTGTAAGGCGGCTTAAACCTTAAAGTTGAGCAAATAATTTTGAATCATTTGATCAAACTGAGGTCCGTCATTGAATAAAAACTCCACCTCGATGGGCAGTACAAAGATGGGTAAGTCCTCTTTGTGAATGTATTCCCGGTGAGCCTCCAACCGCATGGCGTCTTTTTCAGTGGTCAGGATCAATTTGTTGGGCGATTTGATGCGTAAGAATTGCGCACGTATGTCTCGCAGATCATCCTCGGAAAAATTGTGGTGATCCGTATATTCCTGGCTGGTTACCGTGGCTACCAATGGGTTGAGGTAAGCCATCAGGTAGTCGGTTCCGGCAATGGCGCTCAGCAGTTGTAAATCGGTATCCTTGTCCAGGATTTTTTTGTACCCCGAATTAAAAATGTAATAAGGATCACCGTAACTGTACTGGGTAAAAAAGACTTTTTGATGCGCCAGTGGTTTTAGTTTTTCGAGCATTTGATGTTTCTGCTCGATTGTCAAATCGGCGGGGCATTTGCTTACAATCAAGACATCAGCCCGATGGTAGGCAGATCGCCATTCGCGCAAACGACCTGAGGGCATTAAGAAGTCTTCAAAAAATGGCCGGGCGTATTCGGTCAGCATGATGTTCAGTCCAGGGACTACTGCGCGGTGTTGGAATGCATCGTCGAGCAAAATGGCCTGTAGGGCTGGATGACGGCCTACCATTTGGGGAATGCCGTAGGCTCGGTTTTCACAAACCGAAACAGCAATGTCCGGGAATTTGCGGCGGAACTGAAGAGGTTCGTCGCCCACTTCACTGGCGCTATTATCGGCTTCTACGTCCAGATAACCCGAAGTATTGCGTTTGTAACCCCGACTCAGAGTACCCACTTCGATGTAATCGTGGAGCAGTCGCAAGAGGTATTCAATGTGTGGAGTTTTTCCCGCTCCACCTACCGATAGATTGCCTACGGAAATGACGGGCAGGTTGAACTTGACCGAACGAATGAGTCCAGAGTTGTAAAAACTGTTGCGTATACTGATGCCAATGCCATACAACAGGGACAATGGTGACAGCAGGAGTTTGACGATGATGTTGTCGAGCATGAGTTATTTTCCAAATACTTGATGTGCAGGGATTTGAAAGTCGGTCAGAACGGGGGCTGCCGAGCAGATATCGCTGTCGCTGCAGATGGTTGCTGAACAAAAATACTTCTTTCGCTTAAAAAACGTATTTTTGTATAGAACAGTTTCGATCACCACGAAATTTTAGGCTATGGCTAGTGTACAAGCATCACCTCCAAAATTGAATCCAGAACAAATCCTGGAACAAATGGGGCAACTTGCTTTGAGTGATCTTGAGCAAGTAATGAACAAAGGATATTATCTTCTTGCAGAAAAAAAAGCGCCGCATTTGTCGAAGCGGGAAACGGAGTTGTTTACCATAATTAATCAGGGTTTTTCTGATGAGTTCTACCTTAGGTACAAAAATTTGTCTGAAAAGTTACCGGCAGAAAACTTCACTTCTGATGAGCGTCAAGAGTTTATCGCTCTTAATGACATGATGGAGGAGCGTAGTGCTGAACGTCTAATTGCGTTGGTGGAGTTAGCAGAACTTCGCCAAACTACCGTCGAAGAATTGGCTAATCAGTTAGGAATATCAGCTGCTACAGTCTATGGCACAAGAATACATTAGTTTAGCCTTAAAGAATCTGGTCATTGCACGTGCAGGTGGACGATGCGAATACTGTAAAAGCCCAGCAGAATTTGCAACACAGTCCTTCACAATAGAGCATATCCTTGCTTATTCAAAAGGTGGTTCTGGTGTCGAAGACAATCTCGCGCTTGCATGTGGTGGTTGTAATGCGCACAAATCGGATCGGACAGAAGCCATTGATCCTTTAGATGGCTCAACCGTAAGGTTATTCAATCCAAGATTAGATAAATGGAATGATCACTTTGAATGGAGTGAAAATTTTAGTAAAATCATTGGAAAAACACCAATAGGCCGTGCGATGATCGACGCGCTGCGAATGAATCGGTCTGGTTTAATGAACCTTCGATTGGCTTTAGTAAGCTATCGAAAACATCCACCACAACAATCAGAATGATGAGTAAAATTTGTCAACACTATTTGGTGCTGCTAATTGCTTTTAGCTCACTACAGTTTGCTTCCGCCCAAACCTCCATCCTCGACTCCGGTGGCCCACTCAGCCCTGAACAAGCCGCCTACGACGTCACTTTTTACGACCTCAGTGTGAGCATCAAGCCAGAAACCCGCGAAATTGACGGACAAGTGGTTGTACGTGCCAAGGTCGTTCATCCGATGAATCAATTGGTGCTGGATTTGGATACGCTGCTGAGCGTTCAGGAAATTTGGGATTTATCCAATCCGAAAAAGCCGGTTGTTGCGTCTTTTGTGCGCAAAGTTGGCCAAATCTGGATCGACCTCGGCTTTACCCGGCAAGCGGGTGAACAAATCCAGGTGCGCATCCTCTACGGCGGCAAACCCCGCGTAGCCGCCCGTGCCCCTTGGGACGGTGGCTTCACCTGGGCGACAACCAAAGCTGGTGCCCCCTGGATCACCACCACTTGCCAGGGCGAAGGGGCCGACCTCTGGTGGCCCTGCAAAGACCACGTATCCGACGAACCCGATTCCATGGCCTTCAATGTGCGGGTACCCGAACCATTGGTGGCTGCGTGCAATGGCCGTTTGCTCAGCACTGTCAAACACAAAGACGGCACTCAGACTTTCCACTGGTACATCTCTACCCCCATCAACATTTACAACGTAGCGCTCAACCTTGCACCTTACCGCAGCATCGAAGGGCCTTACAAAAGTGTGACGGGAGAAACCTTCCCAGTGGTGTTTTACGTGTTGCCCGATGATTATGAGAAAGGGAAAAAACTCTTTGCCGAGATTTTTGAGCACATGAAGTTCTATGAAAAAATGCTGGGCCCTTACCCTTTTCGCATCGACAAATACGGCGTGGTTCAAACCCCGCACTTGGGTATGGAACACCAAAGCATCATTGCTTATGGTGCCAACTTTAACAACGGGAGTATGACTGGGGGTAAAGACTGGGGCTTTGACGCCCTGCACCACCACGAGTTTGGCCATGAATGGTGGGGCAACCTCGTTACCAATTACGACTGGAAAGACATGTGGATCCACGAAGGTTTTTGCACTTATATGCAAGCCTTGTATATGGAGGAGTTGAAAGGAATTGCGGGTTATCACGATTATCTGAATAATTCTCGGCGTTTCCCAAATAACCTGGCGGTTGCACCTTTGGCTTCGCAAAGCTCCAAGCAGATTTACCGCGCACCCATTTATACCAAAGGAGCCTGGATTTTGCACGCCCTACGCGCAGTCATCGGCAAAGAAGCACTGCTCAAATCCATGCGCCGCCTGTGCTACGATACGCCTGAAGCGGAAAAAATCAAGGATGGCCGCCAGTGTCATTTTGTAACTACTTCCGATTTTCAATTGATTTGTGAGCAAGAAAGTGGCAAAGCACTAGGTTGGTTTTTTGACGTGTACCTCCGCCAGCCACAATTGCCCAAGCTGGTTTCCAAAGTGGAGGGCCAACAAATCAGCCTGCACTGGGAAACGCCCCAGAATTTGCCCTTCTCTTTTCCTGTTGAGATAAAAATTAATGGAAAAATTCAGCGCCTTGATTTGGGTAAAGAAACCATTACCTTATCTTTCAACCCGGGAGACAAACCCGAGGTAGACCCCGATCGCTGGGGACTTTACGACATCGCAAAATAAATTGTATAAACACAACGAATAACCTATAGCAGACATGAAAACGATACAAGGACCCGCCATTTTCCTGGCGCAGTTCATGGGCGATGAGGCCCCATTCAATAGCCTGGACAGTGTATGTCAGTGGGCCGCAGGCCTGGGCTACGAAGGCATTCAAATTCCAACCTGGGATAGCCGTTTGATCGACCTCAAAAAAGCCGCCGAAAGCAAAAGCTATTGCGATGAGTTGGTGGGCAAAATTGACGATTACGGTTTGTCCATCACCGAATTGTCGACGCACTTGCAAGGACAATTGGTCGCAGTACACCCTGCTTACGATGCCATGTTTGATGGTTTTGCACCTGCCGAAGTGCATGGCAATCCCAAGGCGCGTACCGAATGGGCAGTGCAGCAATTGAAATGGGGCGCACAGGCGAGTAAAAACCTGGGTTTGACCTCCCACGTTACTTTTTCTGGTGCCTTATTGTGGCCATTTTTGTACCCTTGGCCCCAACGCCCAGCGGGATTGGTAGAAACCGGCTTCAAAGAATTGGCGGCGCGTTGGAAACCAATCCTGGATGTGTTCGAAGACAATGGGGTGGATGCTTGTTACGAGTTGCACCCAGGTGAAGATTTGCACGATGGGGTAACCTTCGAGATGTTTGTAGACTACCTCGGTGGCCACCCACGCGCCAACATCAACTACGACCCCAGCCACTTTGTGCTACAGTGTCTGGATTACGTAGCCTTCATCGACCTTTACCACGACCGCATCAAGGCGTTCCACGTGAAGGATGCTGAGTTTAACCCAAGTGGTTCTCAAGGGGTTTACAGCGGCTTCCAGGGCTGGGTGAACCGCGCCGGCCGCTTCCGCTCTCTGGGCGATGGTCAGGTAGACTTTGGGGCCATCTTCAGCAAACTGTCGCAGTACGATTACGATGGCTGGGCGGTATTGGAATGGGAATGTTGCATCAAGAGCCCAGAACAAGGCGCAGAAGAAGGTGCACAGTTCATCGCTGACCACATCATTCAGGTGACGGAGAAGGCATTTGATGATTTTGCGGGTGCAGGATCGGATGAGGCCTTTAACCGGAAGGTGTTGGGGATTTAGGCATAACTCTTTTGAGTAAACATAACTAACGACTAATCAATTGATTGGTCGTTAGTTATTCCATTTTATGGACACAGCTCCATTAGTCGACTATTTCAGCAAGTACCTCCCACAAACCTCAGAAAATTGAGGCGTTGAATTTAACTCACCTGCCATGAAAGGTACTATCATCTATTTATTCTTCCTGTCCTTACTCGGGGGGGGCGCTTACGCCCAAAATCCACGCGTTTTTGTCCTGACTGATATTGAAAATGAGCCCGATGATGCCATGTCGTTTGTGCGTTTTCTAACCTATTCCAATCACTTTGACACGGAAGGGATCGTAGCTACAACCTCCTGTTGGCAGCGCAACAAAACCGCCGAATGGCGTTTGCACGAAATAGCTGAGGCTTATGGAAAAGTCAGGAATAACCTCGAAATCCACGAAAAAGGCTTCCCAAGCGAGGCTTACATCCATTCCATCATCAAAAAGGGCTTGCCCGTTTTTGGCAAAGAAGGCCTGGGTGAAGGCAAAGATTCTGAAGGTTCAGATTGGCTTTTAAAAAGTATGCTAAAAAATGACCTTCGTCCGCTTTACATACAGGCCTGGGGTGGCACCAACGTGCTGGCGCAGGCACTTTGGAAGCTAAAAAAAACGGAAGCGGAAAGTACCATCAATCAGGTCATCTCCAAACTTAGGGTTTACACCATTTCCGATCAGGATGACACGGGCCCCTGGATTCGCAATACTTTTCCAACACTCTTTTACATTGTAAGCCCTGGTTTTGAAGAAAACGGCGGTGGGCAATACCACTACGCTACCTGGCCTGGCATCTCTGGAGATGTTTTCCACGGTCGCTTTACGGGCGCAGATACCACCATTGTCCGAAACAAACACCTAGATGAACATGTCCGTAAAAATCATGGCGCTTTAGGCGAAAAATATCCAAAAGTCGAATACTTGATGGAGGGCGATACCCCCTCTTTTTTAGGGTTGATCAACAATGGGTTGAACGCCCCGGAACACCCTAATTACGGCGGCTGGGGTGGTCGCTATGAGTTGTATATTCCGCCCTTTAAAAAATTCATGTACGAAGCTGAAACACGTCCCATTTGGACCGACACGGAGGATGAGGTATTCAGCGAGATTACTAAAAGTTTTCACACCAGCAATCACGCCACCATCTGGCGTTGGAGAACAGCATTTCAAAACGATTTCTTCGCCCGAATGGATTGGTGCGTTGCAAAAAAGTATACAGAAGCCAACCACCCACCCAAGGTCACCCTTAGACATTCAAACGAAATCACGGTAAAATCAGGGTCAGAAGTAGTTCTCTCTGGCGATGCTACTGATCCAGACAACAATGCATTGAGTTACAACTGGATGTTTTACAAGGAAGTGGGGTCGCTCAATGCAAGCCAGTTTTCTCCACAAAAAACCAATAATAAAGAACTTAGGTTTTTAGCACCAAACGTCAAAGAGACCAAGACGATGCATTTCGTTTTGGAAGTAAGAGACAATGGCACACCAGCTTTAACGAGGTATCAAAGGGTGATTGTGAATGTGATTCCTCGGTAAATCTTTTTAATTTTCATATCTACCTGGTTTCACCTCAATTATCATATTGTGCTTTAGATGTTCATTAAGAGGTTTTTCATTTGGAATAATAAGTTTATCTTCTAAAACCTTGAAATATAGGTCTTCAACGCCAACATTACATTCAATGAATTCATCTGCCAAAAAGCTTCCGATAGAATGAAGTTTGTCAAAATTTCTATTCTCAGGGTTTTCCAAATAAGTTTCTCCAGTCATACCAAAATATCCATTTTCTCCATATATAAATACTGCATTTCCAATTTCCGATGTGTAGTTATTCATTTTTTCAATCTGTTCGAGTAAATCCCTTTTACTTTTAATCGGCTCTTTTTTTGCTTGAAACAAAATCCCCTTTCGATATATATTTTTACCCTTTGAATTAAATATTGCAATTTGGAAGATTCCATCTGCTCCAGTTTTTGGCTCAAGAGAATTTCGTCTACTACCAAATTTGCGATAGTTGATTCTCCATCTACCTTTTATGTGATCCAACTCACTAAATTTAGTCCAGTCGGTGCTCAATTGACCACAAAAATCACCTGTTACTGAATCTTCTTCGTCCTTTACAGAATGCCATCTTCTTTGGCTTTTTTGGCTGCTCTTGATTAAATGATCTTTGATAGCAGCCAACGTATTGGTCGGAATGAGCTCTGTAATTTTTGCCATTGTAATTTTTTGATTGCAGAATTGGTTTTACAGGATTCACTTACACCTAGTTTATACATTTTCTTAATCCCTACCTAAAAAAGTCCAACCAAAATCGCCAAGATCGTCTAATTGGCCATCTGTTGCATCATAAAAATCATCCTGATCAGAATAATGCTCACTATATTCTTCAGGATTCTCCCGCCGGGAATCAATTGGAGTATATTCTTGAAAAATGCTTTGACCGTAAAAGACTGTTTTAGACAAATGTTTGTTCAAAGGAAATTCATGGATTTTGTTATTCTTATCCTCGATTTTAAAGGATTTAACAACAATTTCTTCTCTTTTATCATCCTTCAAAAGGGCGATTTGCTCTGGTCGTTTAGATAAGTGCTTTTCTAAATCTTTGATTGAATATATTTGATAGGGTTCTACGGCAATAGGAATGTAATTTTCAAATATTTTAGAAAAATGACCATCTCCATTCTTTTGCACTACTAATCCAATTAATTGAGGTACTTTGCTTTGAGTTTTTGGGCTCCGGACTATCGTATTTGTAGTTGGGCAAAATAGGAGGTCCATTTTTGTCCCTGTCTGGAGAGAGAATGAAAAACCAGTGTGCATTAATGGTTTTTCGCTTGAAAAATCTGTCACATAGACCGACTCATTCAGCACGGACAAAATAGAAGAAAAACTATTGCCATAAAGGATTTTTAAGAGACTTAAATAATTGTCCATAAGTATAGGTTTGAATGATCAAAAATAAACTTCACCTATGGGGGACTCGCAATATTAAAAATAAATCAGATAAAAATCAAGTATAATGCTTTGATTGTCAAATCAAAAATACAAAACCAAAGATTCACATTCATCTCCTATTTCTCCCGAATCACCCAATTTTCAATCTGAATCCCGTCTACACGTTCAAACTCCCTAACATTTTCTGTAACCATAGTCATGTTAAACACTACGGCGGTAGAAGCAATTAACAAATCAAAATCACTGATGATTTGCCCCTGTTGCCGAAGTTTTGCTTTTTGTGTCGCATAAATGGCGAAGCAATGTCGAATCGGGATGATTCGCTTTCCAAATACACTTAAAAAAGCTTCCAGACCTGCCCTTCTTTTTTCTCGAAAAGCAGGATCACTGTTTTCCACTCCAAACTCTAATTCAGCTAATGTGATTTCAGAGATGTAGCAATTTAATGAACCAATAGCATTAATTTTCTTGTCAATTTCAAATACCCCACGCAAATAATGTACGCAGACATTGGTGTCCAATAAATACTTCATAGGACAATTTCATTCGAAGTGTTTACCCGAGCGTTATATATTTTTTGAATTGTTTCATCGCTACTTTCATCGCCAGGCCAGCTTCCGTAAAGCTCAGAAATTAGGGCTTCCTCTACTTTTGAATCCTCAGACTGACCTATATTGTTTTTGCTGTCTAAAGTCTCATAGGTAATACTCAAGCGGTTGAGTAAGTTTTGAATAAACTCCCATTCACTTTGATTATTTAGGTTAAAACTGACCACTTTTTTCATTGGAATGATTTTTAAGTACTGCAATATAGAAGATTTTATCGCCTCAATCAAGTGATCAAATGAAAAATCAAAAGAGGGTGGTCCCTATATCATGCTACTCTCTTCTAACAAATCAACAAAATCATCAAAGAGTCATCGCAAAGGTGACCCATAAATGAGTGCACACCCAAACTTCGCAATTTCTTAAGATAGTTTAAGGGTTGGAAAGCAGTAAAATCTAGACCTTTGCCTCGTCAACTGCTGAAACCTTTTTCAATCAAGCTCAACCGATGGAAAGCTTAAAACATGTTTTAATCATCAGTCTTTTGTTTGTTTCCTCAAGTTTATTGGCTCAAAGGATCGAACTTGAAGCCAGTCAACTCGAAGCCCACCAAACTTACCTGTCCATCGAAAAATTGATGGGCAAACAGGTGCTGAGGGTAGCCAAAGACTCTACCGTAAAGGCCGTTGATGAGCCTACCTATGTACGAATCAAAGGCCTTGATTTCCAAGATGGGGTGATTGAAGTAAAGGTATTGAGCCGTTTGTTAAAAACTGCCCGCCCTTCGGACCGGGGTTTTATCGGCGTAGCTTTCAGAATTGATGAGCAACACTCAAAATTCGAGGGCATTTATATCCGCCCTACCAATGGCCGTGCCGATGACCAGGTTCGGCGGAATCACAGCATCCAGTACTTTTCTTATCCCAATTTCAAGTTTGACCGATTGAGAAAAGAAGCGCCTGAAACTTTTGAAAGTTATGCCGACATGGGGCTGAATGAATGGATTACCCTTCGGATTGAGGTAAAAGGTAAGGAAGCAAAATTGTTTTTGAACAATAGCAAATATCCCGTGCTGCTGGTCAAGGATTTGAAACTGGGCGACAAGGTTTCCGGGGGCATTGGTTTATGGGTTGATGTAGGGACGGAAGGGTATTTCCGGGATTTGAAGGTGATTAAGCAATAATTTTATGATAAATAAGCTTGTCTCTAAAATAACTGTTTATGGAAATAGCTAAAATCGCCGTAATTGGAGCAGGCAATATGGGGCATCAAATTGCCTTGTGTGCTGCCTTGTCTGGTTTTCAGGTAAAGTGTACCGATACCAATGCTGAAATCCTGGATAAAGCCATTCGCTTTGCCGATGACTACTTGCAAGAACGGGTAATCAAAGGTAAATTAAGCCAGGAGGCAGCGGATCAAGCGCGGATCAATATTGCTTTTGTCTCAACTGTGGAAGAAGCAGCCGCAGATGCAGACCTGGTGATCGAAGCGATCATCGAGAATCTGGCCATCAAAAGAAAATTGTTCGCAGAGTTAGACCAACTCTGTCCTGCGCATACCATTCTCGCGACCAACAGCTCTTACATCGTAAGTTCTAAAATAGCCGATGCGACCACGCGAGCAGATAAAGTTTGCAACATGCATTTTTTCAACCCGGCTTTGGTCATGAAGTTGGTTGAAGTAGTGCAAGGCCCGCATGTTTCAGCAGAAACCGTTGAATTGCTGATGGAGGCTGCCCAAAAGATGGGAAAGACCCCGGTTTTACTCCACAAAGAGATTTATGGATTTTTGGTCAATCGCTTTTTACAAGCCACGCGACAAGAAGCCTTAAAACTCTTGGATATGGGTGTAGCATCCTACGAAGACATCGATACCGCCGTGAAGAATGGATTGGGCTATCCCATGGGCCCTTTTCAACTCCTGGACCTTACCGGGGTGGATTTGGCTTACCATGTAAGTATGGAACGCTACAGGGAAAGTGGCGATCCGGCAGATAGACCTTCGCCAACGATTGTTGAAAAATACACCAAGGGGGAATGGGGGAAAAAAGTGGGGAAGGGGTTTTATGATTATGAGTGAAAGGTGTTTTTGGATTGAATGGCGAGTTGGGCACCGTATTTGTATAGGTTTAAGAGATAGGGGATTGGGTGTGCGATTAGGTCAGACCCAGACACACGAAAGCCCCATCCGAGTTAACGAATGAGGCTGTGTGTTGTATTGAGTTGGCAGCGACCTACTCTCCCACCTAACGGCAGTACCATCAGCGCTGAGCGGCTTAACTTCT
>JAIYAV010000266.1 GCA_027488855.1 Saprospiraceae bacterium | reverse complement strand
TGCTAATTCTAATTGCTTTACTGCTGAATGCAATACAAAGATGCAGCACCTTTCTGCTGGAAACAAAGACAAAAAACGGCAATTGTTGAAAAAAAACACCTTTTCTCGTTGCGGTATCATGGTCTTATAACTTTTTTATTTTTTGATTGACAATGTTTTATAACTTTGCACGCGTTGAAAATTCTGTTGAAAAAACATTTTTTTAAACCCATGCAAAATAGTCAACTCACCCACATTTTATTGGCACTTTCCAAGAAAGAAAGCCGGGAATTGCGCAAATGGCTGGTTTCTCCCATCCACAATCAACGCTCGGACGTGGTACAATTGTATGAGTATCTTACGAGTGGGAACCGCCTTGAGGATGACAAAAGCCTGGAAAAGGAGCGGATTTTCAGAAAATTGTACCCAAAGGAGGTGTATGATGATGCTAAAATGCGGCAAGTGATCCATTTTTTGCAGGAATCCATTGAAGAATACCTGGTCTTTGTAAAAAATCAGAGTGATGACTTGCAGTGCCAGCTCAATTTAGTGAAAAGTTTCAGAGAACGGAAATTAGAGAAGCTCTACGACAAGGCCATGCGCAAGCTGGAGCAAAGTTTTTTAGAATTTCCCTTCAGGAATGAAGATTACTTGGATAAGGCCTACTGGATTGAAAAAGAGAAGTCGGAGCAGCTCAGTGAAAAAAGAGCCCAAATTTCCAATTACCAACAGATGTCGGATCAAGTCGAGATTAGTTTTATCACCAGAAAACTAAAAATAGCCTGTGTGATGCTCTCGCATCAAAAAATTTACAAGACCAATTACAATTTTGGGTTACTGGAATCTGTACTTCAGCATCTCCAAAACCAGGATACCTTATTACAGGAGCCTGCAATCAAACTGTATTTTCACTTTTACAACCTTTTCCGCTTTCCCGATGAAGAGTTTCACTTTTTTGAAATCAAAAAGGTTCTTTCATCCTCTGAACATTTTTTCGACGCGCTGGAACGGAAGGACATCTACTTAATGGTCATCAATTATTGCATTTCCCGGATGAACATTGGGTACAAAGCCTTCGTGCGCGAAGCATTTGAATTTTATCGTAAGGCTATCGAGAGTCGAATCATCATTGAGAATGGCATTCTTAATCATTTGGCCTTTAGAAACATTGTTGCTATTAGCACCACCCTTAAAGAATTTGACTGGGTAAGTTCTTTCATAGAGAAATATCAACATTTCTTAGCCCCAAAAAATCGAGATAGCTTTGTCCAATTCTCACTAGCTAAACTACATTTTGAAATGGGTGACTATAAACGTGCCCAGCTTCTTTTAGTCAATTTTGACATTGAGGACATGCTGATCAATCTAACTGCAAAGTCGATGCTGTTAAAAATCTACTATGAAGAAGGAGAATTTAGCGCTTTGGAATCGCTCCTAGAAAGTATGCGTACATACATCAATCGAAAAAAAATAATTGCCTATCACAAGATCATTCACAATAATTTTATCCGCTTCACCAAAAAACTTGTACGCCTTCCACCACGCAACAAGGCCCTAAAAGAACGCTTACGAAAACAAATCGAAGATGCCAATCCTCTGCCTGAGCGTAAATGGCTACTTGAACAATTGGATAAAATTTAGGATTGGGCTGAAATTCTTCCAGCCCAACCGCAAACGGGAGACATCACCCAAGTATTTGACAAGTTCATTTTTTGTTGTAAATTTGAAAAAAAGAAAACACCTGCCTTTCAATTTTTTCTTTAAAGCACTAATACTTCAAATGAATGATAGACACAACTGATATTACCTTCAACGTCAATATCGATGCGCTGGATTCTTCTTTCCTGGATGATCTAAAAAAACAACTCGGCCCAGTTGAATTAGAGATTCATATTCGGAAGAAACCAGAAAATTGGCTAACTGAGGCCGATTTTTGGGCGATTATTGATTCATTCGACTGGTCTCAGCCGGATGATGATCAAGCTGTCCTTAAACCAGCCGTTGATAAGCTCGCTACAATGCCCATTGCCAACATCCATCAGTTTCAGGATATTCTTTCAGAAAAGCTATGGTTGCTTGACACGAAGCACCATGCTCAAGTATTTATCGATGAACATCCTAAAGGGCGGCTTTCAGTGGACGATTTTCTTTACGTACGATATGGGTAGGCTTAAAGCAAGAGAATTAGAAGATGAACATATGGATACTTTTGAACTGGAAAAAGGCAGACCGCCCAGAGAGAATTTAAAACGCAATCGCAAAAAATAACTTGCTCTAACTATCTTCGCACCCCACAATTACCACAACCATGACCATCATCGAAGTCCAAAGCCCAGAACACTGGAAACTCTTCCACCAGCTCCCCCACCGCATTTACGCCAATGACCCCAATTGGATCACTCCAATGGAAGGCGACGTACAAGGTACCTTTACCCCTGGCAAAAACCACGCTTTTGACCATGGCGAAGCCAAAGTTTTTGTACTCCTGGATGAACAAAACCAACCCGCTGGGCGCATCGCTGCCTTTATCGACCACCGCAACAATCAATTGCAGCCCTATCCTTTAGGCGGCATTGGCTATTTTGAATGCATCAATGACCCAGCTTACGCAAAGGCTTTATTTGAAACGGCAGAAAATTACCTCCGCGAAAAGGGCATGAAAGCCATTGATGGGCCCATCAATTTTGGTGGGCGGGATAAATTCTGGGGCCTGTTGGAAAAAGGTTTTGATCCACCCCTGTTTCAAGAGACCTACAACCCACCTTATTATACGGACCTATTTGTGGCCAATGGCTACATCGCCTGGGAGCAAATCCTCACCATGAAGGGTCACCCCAAGGAAATCGACTTGTCGCGCTTGCGAGCCGTCATCCAACGAGTTCGTTCGGGCAACAACAACATTCAGGTGGAAACCTACAATCCGGCAAAACTGGAAAAATACGCCGATGATTTCACCGAAGTGTACAACGCCGCCTTCGGCCACTACGAACATTTTCGGCCTGCCGACCCCGAAAGCTTCAAAAAATTGATGAAAGAGGTCAAAAACATCATCGATCCTAAATTTTTGGGCATTGCTTATTATGAAGACAAACCCGCCGGGTTCTGTGCCTTTTTTCCCGATATTAACCCTTACCTCAAATTTACCAAGGGCAAACTCAATTGGTGGAAAGCCCCCCTGTTTTTGCTCAAACTCAAACTATCCAGACACAGACAGGCGAAGGGGACTGGCTTTGGCGTCCATCCAGCTTACAAAACCAAAGGGATTTTTGCCTTTATCGTGGAGTTTATGAATTCCGATTACATCCAAAAACGGTACGACAACATTTACCTCACCACGGTAAGAGCCCACAACAAGGAGGCGGTGAGCATTTACATGAAAACGGGAGTTTGGGTGGATCGGGTGCATATCGGTTACCGCAAGTCACTGGATGCGTCGATTGTGGTGGAGCCGAATCATTTTATGGAGATAGCGTAAAATAAAAAATACCCCTTCGGTGGAGCTATCCAGCCGAAGGGGCATTTTGCATTTTTCAAGCAATTGAGGAATTAGGCTCTCTTGATGAAGAACGCCTTAGGAAGATAAAGTACAAGTTCTTGATTGATGACGAGTTTTCCTTCACGAATGTCATTCCATTTCACCAGATTGTCTACAGTAGTGCTAAACAAAGTGGCAATTCTGCTTAAATCATCACCCTTAGTGGTCACGTAAGCCGTTTTGATGGTACCGGATGGCAACTTCGAATTGCTATCCAGGTAACTGCGCAGCAAAAGTGAACTTTCGCTGTTGGGCAACATCAACAAATGGCCTTTGGCACTACGGGGAATAATACCGCCTGTAAAGCTGGGGTTCAACGCCGCAATCACTGACGTTTTTACTCCAGAGATACGGGCAATTTCGCCAAAAGACAAGCTGCGGTAGATTCGGATTACCCGAGCATCGGGCGAGTAGTAGAATGGAATAACGGGCTGTAAGCCGTGTTTGTGATAGTAGCTCATCACGTAAGCGGTAGCCAGATAAGCTGGGACGTAACGGCGCGTTTCGTGTGGCAAATAGTTGCTAACAACGCTGTACTTTTTGGTGCCAGCCTTGCGCACTGCCGACTTGATCGTACCGATACCAGAATTGTATGCGGCCAACACCAGAGTCCAATCGCCGAGTTCATCGTACAGGTATTTCAGCATTTGTACTGCTGCTTCGGTAGAACGGTGTAGGTCAAGTCTTTCGTCGACTCCGCCACCCATTTGCAAGCCATAGTGGCGTGCAGCGACAGGCATCAATTGCCAGATGCCCGAGGCACCTACGGCAGAACGCACTTGCGGTTGCAAGCCCGATTCGATGACCGACAAATACTTGAGTTCTTCAGGTAATCCGTATTGATTGAGATAGTGCTCAAATACGGAAAAGTACAGATTGGAGCGACCAATAACGAGTTCTGTCTCTTTTTTGCCAGTACCAATGTACTGACTAATCCGAGTCATTACTGCTTCGCTGGTTTTCACTTCGATAGGGAGGCTTAGTTTACCAAGCCGTTCCTTCACGAGTGTTTCGGTAAGTGCAGTTTTGCTAGAAATAATACTTACCTCGGTTTTGTGTGCTTTCGCGCCAACAACAGCTGGAGAAGCGGTCAAGCCGATCACCAGCGCCGTAGCAACTGTCCATGGGAAATTCATCAAAACAAAATTTGGTGATACTGAACTAACTTTTTTGCAATAATTCCATTAGTTTGACCTAGTCAGTCCAGTTGGGCAATATACCCCAGCAACTAGATGTATGTCGAAGACTCCATTTCGTTACCGCCGTGAGGCAAAGTTAAGCCCGTTTATCGGTTTACGCAATGCATTGTAAATCAATCACGATTTAGATACCCTTTGTAAACGATTAAGTATTTTGGAAAATTATTTGGTAATTTTTGCCAGTTTGTGGGGGATTTTGGGGCTTTCTTTGTAAAAATCCAAATAAATGCAATGGATTCGAGCGAACGAGTGTACCTAAAAAGTGGTATATTTTTTTACTTATTTAACGTTTTTATGACCTTTTCGTGACGCAACCTAGGGTTTTCCACAGGTTTTTTTGGGCCATAACAACACTTTTGGTAGAAAATATATGCACACAAAAACAAATGTAATGAAGATAAAAATTTTGGCATTCGGGATTACAAGGGATATTTTAGGTGGCAGTACGGTCGAAATGCAAATTCCAGCCGAAGCTAGTGTCGCTGATTTGCGGGCTGCATTATACGCCGAGTATCCAGCTTTGCAAAAGCTAAACAACCTGGCAATCGCCCTGAACACGGAGTACGCCAGCGAGGAGCAAAAAATAGCGGAAAGGGATGAGGTGGTGCTAATCCCACCAGTTAGCGGAGGGTAGGGGCAACCCTCGCGGGTGCCCTGGAGTGTGTTGGTGTGGGTGTGTTGGGGCAGCCACCTAGGGTCGCCTGGAATAGGCAGCCACCTAGGGCTGCATCTACGGGCGACTGCTAATTTCAGGCACACACAGCGCTTCCAGGTCTGCTTTGCTGCCTTGAAAGACGTTCATGTCTACTGCACCTTCAATGCCGTCCAGCTTACCGGTATCGCGGCGTTGCCAGAATTCCCATTGACGGCCATCGGCTAGGTTTGGTTGGTGGATGCCATTGTAACGGGCTATCCAGAGTGGGTAATCTTCAAAATGCCCAGCCAAATAAGTATTGTAGAACTTTTGATTGGTATAAAGGACGGGTTTTACGCCGTAAGCAATTTCCACCATGTACAACCAGGTAATCACGCCTGCCAGCAATTGAATTTTGCCAGAACCATCCAGGGTTTCTACATCCAATACTGGGGGCAAGTCGCCTGCCTCCATTTTGACGTTGCGGATAAAATTAAGGGCTTGTTGTTCGGGCGAAACGTTGGCGCGGAAAAAATGGTAAGCGCCACGATGCATGCCTTCTTCTTTGATGGCTTCCCAGTTGTCACAAAACAGCTTATCATTGAGGGTGTTGCCTTCAGTTGCTTTGACAAAAACAAAATCCACTTGTTGTTTTGCTACCTTGTTCCAATCTATGTTTTCCTGGTAATGCGATACATCAATGCCACGAACGGCATATTCTTCAGACCAAGAGGCAGGTCCGTTGAAGTAGAAAAGAGCGGTTGAGATTAGAATGCTTACTAGCAATAACAATTGTTTCATGGGACTAACTTCTTATCAAACGCATACACAAATCTTTCCTTCTTGGGTTCGCGTTCAATGATAATGAAAAAATTTTATTTCCGCAAAGCATTTTTCGACTTTAATTTTTTGGTAACAAGTGACAAAAATTCAGAACCGAATTTCACCCTTTAAAATTCCTTCCAAATCCTGTTTTTTTGCTTCGACAAAATAATTGCTAGAGGGGATTGCGCCAAGTAAGTTTTTTACCAATTTTGTCATGTTCAAGACGTAAATCCAAACCCTGGAACATCCAACTACCACCACACATGCACACCAGACAACTTTTCCTCCAACACCTCGCCCCCACCAGTCCGAGCCCGCTCATGCTGGAGATCGACCGCGCCGAAGGCATGTACCTCTACGACACCCAAGGCAAAGCTTATATGGACCTGATTGCGGGCATCAGCGTCAGCAACTTGGGACATCGCCATCCACGGGTAATTGCGGCCATTCAGCACCAACTGGATCGTTACCTCCATACGCTGGTGTACGGGGAATACGTGCTCGACCCCCAGGTGCAACTCGCCAAACTCCTGGCCGACCAACTCCCCGAGCCACTAGAGTCGGTCTATTTTGTCAACTCTGGCACCGAAGCCACCGAGGGTGCCATGAAACTGGCCAAACGATATACGGGCCGCGCCGAAATTGTGGCCTGCAAACGCGCTTACCACGGCAGCACCCAAGGCGCGGCCAGCCTGATGTGGCCCAAAGATTTCACCCAGGCTTATCATCCGCTACTGCCCGGCATTTACCACATTGAGTTCAATTGTGAGCGTTGTTTGGAAAAAATCACAGAAAAAACCGCAGCGGTGATCGTTGAAACGGTGCAGGCCGAATGGGGCGTGCGCAAACCGACCCGCGATTATTTGCAAAAACTCCGGGCGCGGTGCACAGAAGTTGGAGCATTGTTGATTTTGGATGAAATCCAGGTGGGTTTTGGCCGGACGGGTAGTTTTTTTGCCTTTGAACAATATGGCATTGTACCAGATATTCTTTTGCTGGCCAAAGCCATGGGCGGTGGGATGCCGATCGGGGCTTTTGTAGCTTCGCGGGAACTGATGCAGGTCTTGTCGCATGACCCGATTTTGGGGCACATCACCACCTTTGGCGGGCACCCGGTTTGCTGCGCGGCGGCACTGGCCAATTTGCAGACATTGCTGGATACACCATATATAGCGGAAGTGAAAGCCAAAGAAGCGCTTTTTCATGAGTTGCTCCAACACCCCAAAATTTTGGAAGTACGTAGCGCAGGCCTGTTGATGGCGGTAGATTTAGGCTCTTTTGATGCGGTAATGCACACCATTCGCCACTGTTTGGAGCGCGGATTGATCAGCGACTGGTTTTTGTTCAACACGGAATCGGTACGGATTGCGCCGCCGCTGATTATCAGCGAGGAGGAGATCAGATGGGCTTGTGGAGTGATTTTGGAGAGTCTGGCTTAAACCAAACTACTCTCGCTCCAGCCCCCGAATTCGCCGCTGCTGCCCAATCTTCGCAATTTTATTCCACAAATCCCCCGCATCCTGGATGCTGGAGAAGGTGTAATACAAAAGCCCAAACCCGATGATGAGCATCGCAAAGACAAAAAAGGTCATAAAAACTTGCAGGCCCATCATAAAGACGATGCCAAATTTATCCATCTGTTTATCTGGTAAATTGACGATCCAATTGACCACATCCAGAAAAAAGCCCACCACGCCAGTATGCATCAAGCCTAGGAAAAACACTCCGGTGCTCATCATGATGAGCGACAAGCCCCACATTTTGCCGAGTTGGGGCATACTCAGCGCAAAAGTCCGCTGGATGCCTTTGAAGGGATTGCCACCTGCCTCACGTTGGGTTACAAAAATCCAGAGTAGCACAAGTGGAAAGACCAAACTGCTAATCAGCCAGGTAATCCAACCAGGAGCATAGAAAAGGAGCAACAAAACCGCCGTTCCTGGCACTGCCGCCAATAAATCGATGCCCAACTTTTGCCAACTCGGCCAAGTAGCATCACTATCTCGAATCATCAGTCGATTGACACCAGTGGTCAGCAAGAGCACACAAACACCCATAAAGTAGGGTAGGGCCGGCAAACGATCATTAAAAATAATGTCGTCGAAATTGCCCAAAAAAGCAAACCAATCGGTGGGTAAATTAAAAATCTTGTCATTGATCGCCGGGCTGACTGAAAAGACCAACAGGCAGTACAAAACAGTACAGCCGAATACCAGCAAAAACACTGAACGCAGGTGATTGCGCATAAATAAAAACGCTTCGGTAAAAATTTCACCATTGCGTTTGATGCTGTGGTAGTTGATTTTAAGGTTGAGGTCGGGCGTGAGGTCGGCATTGTGGAGTGGTGGTGCAAAACCAATCCGCGCCTTCAAAGCCGGATACCACAAAAAATAACTCAATACAAAAAACAGGGAAATCAGGATAAAAATGCCCCGAACCAGTTGGGGCGCATCGGTATTGCGGGTCAAATAGCCTTCAATGAGGCCTGCCAAAAGGATCAGGGGCGCGATGCCAATCATCATTTTCATCCCCCTGCGGGCTGAAAGTTGGAAGGAGCGATCGCGGGCATAGGTATCCGGGAAGGCTAAGCCGCGTCCCATGGTGATGCCCGCAGCACCTGCCACGATGATGCAGGATATTTCGATGGTGCCGTGAATCCAGATGGTGAGAAAAGACTCCCAAAACAAACCTCGTTCGATGAAAAAATACTGAAAAACGCCGACCATGATGCCGTTAAAAACCAGCACAATCAAAGACCCCACTCCAATAAAGACCCCCGTCAGGAAGGTCAAAAGCGCTACCATCAAGTTGTTGAGGGTGATGCCCAAAGACATGTTGAACATGCCTTTTTGTTTGTACACCGCCATGGGGTCACCACTTTTGATGTTGGTTTCGGTCATGTCGATGTAGTCTTTTCCCAGAATGATTTCGGGAAAGTCGGGATCCATCGCACAGGAAAGTACCCCGATGCCAAACGCCAACATGAACACCAAAAAGGCAATCAACATGTCGCGCCGCGCTTCGTAGTACAACTGCGGCAATTCTTCGGCCCAAAAATGTTTGAAAGCGCGCCAGGGCGAGGTGGGACTCTTGTGTACGTCGTGAAAAATCCGTTGCGCCAAACCATTGAGGTATACCCGCACCGAACGATTGGGGTAAAAAGTACGTGAGTAGGACAGGTCATCCGTAATCTGTACAAACAGGTCATTGAGCTTGTCGGGGTCCTTGTATTCATCCTCCAGGATGTTTTCAAATTCGCCCCATTTTTCCTTATTCTGCTGAATAAATTGGGTCTCGCGCATAGTTGGGCTTTACGAGGGGCATTTTACGAAAAAAACAGGAAAGATGTTACACGGAAGAGAAATTTAAACCAGCTCTAAAACGACATTATTAGCACAAAGGACACCAAGGCAACACAAAGGACACAAAGTTAGACGTTGACGACGCTTCCCTTTGTGTCCTTTATGAAAAAATATGCCGCTTTGGTTTTTAAGGAACAATTGCGGTTTTATAAAAATGGGTTTTAGGTGTTTTTCATAAAGGTGTTTTGATTCCATCCGCGTGTTCCAAAAAGGCTCAGTTTTTTTCAAAAAAAATCCCGAACCTTACCTTTTGGCAAAATTCGGGAAATGTTTTTTAGCGATTAGCTATCAGCTGTCAGCCATGAGCCATCAGCATTATTCCACCATAAAGCGGATGTACTCGCCATTTTCGGCTTGGAGCACATACATCCCTTTGGCAAAACCATGCACGTCCACTTGATCCACTTTTTGGAAGCGGCGCACCCACTGACCCATTACATTGTACACATTGCCACTCAGCACTTTGCTGAAATAAAGGCGTTCATGGGTTGGATTGGGGTATACCTTGAAGCTGTGGGCAGGGCGGCCAATTTCTCGGGTACCCACCGTCAACTTGTATACACCAGGTGAAGCCAAAATCGCCACGCTGTTGATCGACTTGCCCGTTTCAGTGATGGAGGCCTGCCAATTGCTACCCACATTGTTGTCGGCATTGGCATTGCTTAGTTCCAGTGAGGGGCCTGTGCCGTCAGGAGTGATTGGCCAGGGGGCTGCGTCGTCATAATTAACCGAGTCGAGCACCATTCCTGCCGAGTTGGACAAAACGATGGCTGCGCCATTGTTGTTCAAAAAACCGGTACCCCACTGCTGGAAGCTTTTGCCATAAAAACGACCCGCCCGCAATGAGTCCGAAGCAATGATGTACAGCCCTTTGGCAGCCAAAGTATATACCCCCAGCACTCCATTTGCACTGCGTGAAAGGCGCAAACCACCCATGGGAATGGCCTGACTGCTGCGGTTGTAAATTTCGATAAACTCCAGGGAATCAGTACCCGTTCCGGCGTTGTACATGATTTCAGAGATGACCAGATCAGCACCAGAATAGCCATTCCACAGCAAGGGACTGGATACAAAGGTCGTGCTCATGGTATTGGGTGCAGGTGCCAAGTCCACTAATCCGCGTACACTCAAACGGTAAATGAGGCCATCGCTCAGGGGGCTGGTGGTCGTCAGCGTGACGCTGCGGCCTACCGAATCATAAGTGACAGTGCCAATGGGTAAACTTGGAGCAAGGCTGTAGTTGGCCTTGTTGGTCGCCGAAGCGCGGGTCACCGCTTCGCTGATCAAGATCTGAATGGTATTGCTGCTGCGCAAAACTGCCGAAGATACCACTGGAGGATTGGTGTCCGTCCCAGCAGCCCCGAGCACAAAGGCAGTGGTATTAAAAGGCAAATCGGGAATGATCCCATCCTTGGATTGGTCGCCGCCACCATCTTGGGAATCCCAATTGTTCAGATCGTTGATGGCGGCCAAATATCCAGCTTTATCGAGGCCCGAACGGGGCCCTTTGTACTGGGCTACATCTGCACCAGCTTTCAGCAAAAGTGCACTTGTCCCCGCGATTAATCCGGTACCATCCAGCGAACCCGCAGCAGCGGCTATCGTACCATTGGTGACCATGTGCAAAAAAGTAGTCGGGGTATTGGCGTCCGTGCCGAGGTAAAAAAAGATGGCCTCATCCGTTGCGGCCAAACCACGGTTGCCCGTTCCGACCTGCACAATCGTACCAATGCTTGCGGCCATGGTGGTAGAAAGGTCGGAAAAAACGATGACGGTACCGGCCGGGATAGCAGCACTGCCCGTACTCCAGGCAAAAGTACTTTCGATGACATCGCGAAAGGCTGTGCCCGACCACTCGTCATCGCGGATGTAAATGGTGCGATCCGCCGGGATTTCAGCCAAGGTAACGATGGCCAAATCGTCGTTGCCATCAGCATTGAAGCCAATGATCGCCAAATCGCCAGCTACCTGGGCATTGAGCTGAAACACGGTCAGCAAAATGCTCAGGCCAAAAAATAAGCGTAAGAATGTTGTCATATTACTTAAATTGGTTGGTAAATCGTGGGTAATTGCGGCTCGGATGATAGTAGGACTGATTCTTGAAGCAAAAATAAGCAAAAAGTATTGCTGCTTCTCCTCTACAGCCCTAAACAAGCCCTGCAAGGGCGCCATCCATCAAAAAAGGGCACAGCCCTTTTGTACCCCTCAATCACCACCTACAACTCCAACAAAAACCGACTCACATCCGCCAAATTCTGCTGACTCAGCCCCAATGCCACTGGATCAGGCATGAGCGACCCCGGCTGCTTTTGCCGCTTGGCCACCTTATTGGCCGGGAAAACATGTTGTTGTCCCAGCAGGTCGCGAATCACCAGGTTTTGGCCATCGGCGACGATAAAGCCAAAAGCCGATTCCCCGTCCTGCGTAGTTACACTCCAGGCTTCGTAGCCAAAAACAACCGCTCCTGAAGGATTGATGATGGCATCCAACAAACTTACCTGGTCAAATTTCTTTTTGATCAAAGTCAGGTCGGGGCCGATATTTAGCCCTGTTTTTCCGGCGCGGTGGCAATTGGCACAGCTGCTCTGGAATACCTTTTTACCATTGGCAGCATTTCCGTTAAGCTTAGCGATCATGGGAATTGACCAAAGTTTTTCAGTTCCTGGTCGTTTGAAATAATTCCCGGCCTGGATGCGGATAGCCTGGCTCGGGTTGCTAAAAATATGTTTGGCTACCCGTTCGTGTAAGTCGGTAGGTAGTTTGTTGTCCAACAACATGCCCATTAAAAATTGCCCACCCAGGGAATCCTTGGCCATTCGTTCAGCGGTACTGAGGCGATCTGAGATTACAATATTGGTATTCAGTAGTTTGGCACGTTGGGCTTTCCACTGGGCCATTTTTTTCTCTTTGGCCAAATCCAGGCCAGTTTTTTGCCAGTCCAGTAAGTTCGCCCAATCGTTGCTCTGGCGAAAGGAGAGCCAGTATTTCGCCTGCTCGGCCACATCGGGCAAAAGACTTTTGCTCAAGGCCAGCATGGCTTCGGCGGCTTTGCGGTCTTTGACATAAGCCAAACCTACCAAAGCCTGGCTACGCGCAGCGGGACTTGCTTTGGCATCACTCGCCCAGCCTTGTAAGGAATTTACTGCCACCGCGGGGTGCAAACGCCAGGCGAGTTTGCGCCAAACTGCTTCGCTCAGTGGTGGGGTGATCGCTTGAAGTTGTGGCCACAACTCCTGCGCATGGGCTTCCATGGCTGCGCCCAAT
>JAIYAV010000371.1 GCA_027488855.1 Saprospiraceae bacterium | reverse complement strand
TGAAGTGGCCTCTTCTGATTACCATCGTAATTTATGATTTCGCAACCACAAATTACTCGACCGATTCTCTTTTGCCAAATCCTTAAATTTCTGCTAACAGAAATTTAAACATACTCTTAGAAAGACTATTAGGTATTTGTAATGAAGAATTACAATTGTATAAAGACAAAGGATACAACTGTCGTATTTATTTAGTGTATGGCAAAGAGTGGTATTTGTATCTATGTAACCGTTGGGCAGAGTATCCTTTAAACTTATTTAGGGGGCTGGCAGATATTGTGGAATAAATGAACTACACATAACAACAGGGCCTTCGTTCGGCCTGCAAAGCCAAGAATGAAGGCCGTGTTGAACGGAACCTTTGGTAGCGATTACCCATCATCTTGCTGTTATGGAATTTTCGAGCGTTGCTTGTCTGCATATCAGGTTTATCAGCTTTTGCACACAAGTATAAACCTGTAATTAATCAATCTAGCTTAACACCATTCAAATATCTTTTCCTTGAAATTGTCTCTGATTTCACAACGCTACCTAATTCCTTCATTCCTAACCCATTTATTTTGATCACTTGTAGTGAGGTCTAGAGCGTACCCAAAGGAATTGCCTGCGTTACCTACCCTCATGGTTGATAAAAAATTGAAATTTACGTCAGGCAACCCTAAACGATCATCCAACAACGAAATAATGTACGGACAAATAGAAAAAGTAATTTCCAGTTTTATCGACCTTGACGAACGCGAGTTTGCTTATTTTACAAGCAAACTGCAAGTGCAACACTTGAAGCGCAAAGAACTTCTTTTGGTCGAAGGACAAGTTTGTAACAATTCCTATTTCATTAATAGCGGTTGTTTGCGTTATTTCTATAATGTAGATGGCGAAGAAATAACAGGACAATTCTTCTTTGAAAACGGTTGGTATGCCGACTATGGAAGTTATTTATCCGGAAAACCGTCCGACCAAAATATTGAAGCATTAGAAAAAACGGAACTACTTGTTTTGCCCAAAGCAGCATTAGACAAATTATTTATAGAAATCCCGAAATTTGAAAAGTTTGGAAGACTAATTGCTGAAAAGGCATTTTTGGGTATGCGACAATATACCGAGATGCTTACCAAACAAACACCCGAAGAACGTTACCTTAATCTAATCAAAGATAGACCAAAAGTTATTGAACGCATTCCTCAACATTATATCGCTTCCTATTTGGGAATCAAAGCACCTTCTTTGAGCCGCATTAGAAAGCGTATTCTTGAGAACAAATAAAAATATTTCCCCTGTTTTTCATTTCTTAACTTGGGTGAACGTTTAGCCATTCATTTTGAGAGACCTTTGTAGCGTGAACTTAAACGTTACAAAAAATGAAAAGTATTTCAATTTTAACATTCTGCCTCCTGGCAAGCCAAATGTGTTTTTCACAATCTCAAAAAACGAGAATTTTTGGCGAAATCGGTTTGGGTGCTGGTCAAGCCATTATCAATACTTCAACCAAAAATTCTTTGGAAACGGCTCTTGGTGGCACTTTTGAACCAAGCATTGGTAACAATCTGATGATGGCTTTTTATGTTTCGCCAGAAAATTGGAAAGGATTAGGCGTTGGCTCACGAATTCACGGCACTTTCGGTTCACCAGCCAGTGGTACCAACAATAGCGAGTATGTTTTTAATTACTATAACCTTGCTTTGGCGGCTAAGTATTTTGTATTGAGTCGTGAGTTTAATAAAGGTTTATACCTGAATGGTAGCCTTGGTTTTGGGCAATTTACAGCCAAAAGACTGAACGAAGCAACAAACGAATATCAGCATCAGTATGCTATCGGAACGTCACTGATGGGCGGATTGGGTTATACTTTTCCTTTCAAGAAAACGGCTTTGAGCGTTGAGGTTCAATACGAAAATGCCAACAGGAACGGAACCGTTACTAGGAAAGGGGAGCTTAGTTTTCAAAGCGGACAAATAGGTGGCAACATAATTCTTTCATTCTAAGAAAACGATTGAAATTTGCTTTTTGCAGATGCAGCTCTTGGTCTAGAATCCCCGAAAGGCTACATTGTGATGTAGTTTTTCGGGGTTAAATCCTACTTGGCAAAGGAAAAATTCTTGCGTCCTTGTATCCCAAAATTTGGGATCATCATGAAAACAGGCGCTATCCTATTTCTTCTTTTCCTGGCCATATTTGGCAGCGCCCAAAACAGGGTATTTAATGCTCATTCCAACCTTGTACAAATCAAAAGGAGCGACCGCGCGGAAATCGAAAACTGGAGCCTATCCCCCGAGCTTAACCCCGACGTGTTCACCCTAGCCATTCACGGGGGGAAAGAGATTCGGGTAACTTATTTGTCGCCAACTGATTCGATCTCATTTCAGGTAAACAGCAAATCGATCATTAATTTTACCATTCTGAACCAGCAAGGCAGCAGCTGTGCTCAGCAAATTAAAGGGATTCCCTACGTTCCCAAGGCTGAGTATCCTGCCGCTTTCCGAAAAGCCAAGCAAGGCAAAACCGACATTCGCATCCCCGAAGTGTACGAACTCGTTTCGATCCTGATTGCACTAAGCCCAACTGGTCAAACCGAAGATGGCTTGGTCAACAAGGATAGCCCATATTACCTCAGGATGAATCAGTTTTTTAGTCCATTTGCCCAGGATACCATCGTGCAGCAGTTGGATCAGTTTATGCAAGAAAATGGCGAATATTCCTTAAGAACCAATGCCTTTGCGTTTCACTACGATCAAAGCGGCAAAATCGTCAAAAGCAAGGTGTACAATCGCATCACGTATACCGAGGATGAACCCAATTACCTAGAGCCATTCATTCCGGCCATTCAGCAGTTTGCAGCAAAATCAAAGTTCCAAGCTTTCTACCAAAAAGAACAAGCTTTTTACCAAACCCAAATTGGTTTTTTTGAAGACAGCCTCAATTACAAACAAATGATCGGGTGGTTGGAAAAACAATTTCCCTCTACCCGTTACGATTACCACAATATCCTATTCTCACCCTTAACCGGTTACAATCAGGGAATGATCTGGTTTAACACAAAGGGATTTAATGAGTTACAGCCGCATGTCAATTTCCCTTATCCCATACCCGCTAACTTGAACATTGCTACCCTCAGCAAAAAGATTGTTCGTGGCAATATCCTATTCACTGAACTGAACCACGGCTATGTCAACAAAGAAACGATAAAATATGCCGCGCAAGTCAATCAGGCGCTGAACCTCAAAAAACGCGACCAACTCATCAGCCCTGAAAAAGGCAAAGGATACTATAGCTCCCCCATGGAGACCTTTAATGAATACATGAATTGGGCCTTGGTGGCAATCAGGTATCTCGACTTTTGTGATCAAAAGGATTTACAAGTGCTGATTGAGCGGAATGAGAAATACATGCTGCGTAGAGGTTTTACCCAATTCCCAGCATTCCAAAAATTCATCATCAAAGCCTACCAGCAAAAAAGAGTGGACCAGACCCTGGCTGATCTTTTCCCTCAATTGATTCAGTGGTTTGAGCAGTTTTGAATTTCCTACTAAGCGTGTATTTGGATTTTTTATTCGCGTTGCAAATGAGCTTAAAAAGCGGAAGTTTAAACTCTTCAGACCCGTAAAACCACTGCGGCTGTAGCCATGGCCTTAATTTTGCCCACAATGAATCATTTTTCATTTTACATAACCCACTAACTTCGACATTATGAAATTCGGATCTCTCTTGGCTTTTCTATTCCTTGCTACTTTTGGGCAGGCACAATCATTGACTTTAAGGACTTTTTTTGGTGCCACCCACCAAGCTGTTCAGTTTACGAGTCCACAGAAAGGTTTCGCGATTGCTTACGCAGATACATTGGGCGCGTTACCTCAAGGCGTTTTGCGAAAAACGATTGATGGCGGAGTCACTTGGAAGACCGTTCCAATTACTTTTAGCCCAACACTTCCTAACTTCCCGGGTGTCAACACCATTGAAGTTAGGAATCACCTTCAAATGTTTAATGAAAACGTAGGCTATTGCGCAGGAGAGTTAAATACACTTCTTGGATCTCAAGGTATGGTGCTAAAAACCAACAATGGTGGTACATCTTGGACAGGCACACCAATACCCAAAACCGATTTGCCTATACGATGTATCTACTTTACAAACGAGACAACTGGCTATGTTGCAACGGAAGATGTTTATAAAACGACCAATAGTGGCGCAACTTGGAGCAAAGTTTTGACCCCTGGAGGTAGTCTTATTCAAACGATCTATTTTATCAACGAAACAACCGGATTTGCTTGCGCGCCCAATAAGCTATTCAAAACAACCGATGCTGGTCTAAATTGGGAAACAATAGATCTTCCTAGTGGTGTAAGACCTAGTTCAATGAAGTTTATTTCAAATACAACGGGTTTTTTTACTACCGAAACGAACGGTAGAATCTATGGAACAACGGATGGTGGCGCCACTTGGAACCTTCTATATAGTGAGCTGAACACACGCTTAAGCTCAATATTTGTTGTAAACAATGTCATAGTTGTTGGTGGTTATTCTACCATCAGTACAACTTGTAACACCTTTCTGGTAAAGTCTGACAATGGCGTAAATTGGAAAAAAGAGTGTTTTAACTTTGAATTCCCCAAGCCAAGATATGTTTATTCAACCTATTTTTTATCAGAAGAGAAAGGTTTTTTAGGCGTAGATGGAGGTTTGTATGAATACAGCACCAAATTATTGCCACAAACCATCATAGGATTTAATCCCATTCCTAAGCTGACCGTAGGAGGGACTTATACCATTACAGGGGTAACAGGCGGCGGCTCAGGCAATCCGATTGTTTTCACCTCTTCTGACCCATCTGTGGTGTCGATTAGTGGAAATGTTATCAAGGTTAATAAAATAGGTTCGGTTGTCATTACCGCTACGCAGGCAGGCAATCTTGTTTATGCATCTGCCCTTCCTGTAAATCAAAATCTAAGTATAAGTACCACAACTTCAACTGTTGAGGCAGCTATTAGTCATGAAGTATCTGCTTTCCCTAATCCAACAACTGGTTTGTTAACTATTGAATTTTCATCAAAACAGCTGAGCAAAAAAGTCTCCGTAGCGATTCATAATGTTACGGGCGTACTGGTAAAACAAACGAATGCAATCAACTTGACAGATAACGCTTTCCAACTGGATCTAAATGATTTGTCTGCGGGGACTTATTTTATACACATTAAAACCGACAAAACAAGCTACAATCAAAAGATCTTAATTGCGCGTTGATGCTTTGCAAGAACGCAGAAAAAGGGTGATAAATACACAAAACCTCATGCAGTGAGGTATACAATTTGCTTACCTCTTGGCCTAAATAATCCCAAAAAACTACATTGTGATGTAGTTTTTTGGGATTAAATCTTTCTTGGCAAAGGAAAAATTCTACATCATTGTAATGTGCTTGTGAATAGGGATAACGATGGTATATACAGCTTTAATCGGCACATCAACTGTAAACAAAAATAAATGATGAAACAGGTTCTCACATGTTTACTGTTTTTTTCCGCGTTTGCTTCATTTGGACAAGTGCCAAACACCCTAAGCCCTGCCGAAAAAGTCTATGGACTTTCTAAATTTTGGCAAGAGGTGAATTATAACTTTGTGTATTTGAACAAAGTAGATAGAACCATGTGGGACAACCGCTATAAGGAACTCATCACCATTGTGCAAAACACCAAAAACGATTATGAATATTATCGTGAACTTCAAAAGTTTTGTTCGTTGTTGAAGGATGGACACACCAACGTCTACTTCCCTAAAACCATACAACCAATGAACTCAATGTTTGGTGAATACCGGATATTCATCGAAAACATTGACAATAGAGCAATAATCACAAGGACTAATTTTAGTAAAAAGGAGGAGATTCCTATTGGCAGTGAGATTATTGAAGTAAATGGAAAGCCGACACAAAAATACATTGATGAAAATGTTGCTCCCTATATTTCATCTTCAACAGATTATGTGACAAAAGACTTAAGTATTTCAGGATTATTGAGGGGTTTGGCGGGAGAAACCTATGTCGTAAAGATTAAAAAACCGGATAACAAAATAGTGGAACTAACGCTTACACATAAACTCACTGAGGAGAAAGAGGTTTTTCCTGCTTTTGAGCCTGATAAGCAACTTTTAGATTTTAAATGGGTCAATAAAAGCATAGCCTATGTTTCATTGAATTCATTTGAACACGAGAAAATTGATTCAATGTTTATTGAATTATTACCCGAATTATACAAAGCAAAAGGGCTGATTGTTGATTTAAGATACAATGGAGGTGGGAGTACAAATATTGGTAGAGAGATTTTGAAATACCTTTCAAATGATACTGTTTTTTATGGCGCAAGAAATGTAACAAGAGAACACATCGCAACATACAAAGCTTGGGGGACTTTTTTTACCGAAAAGGATACTTTAAGTGATAATCCACAGTGGGGTATGACTAAACAAGAAATTGCCAAGTTTTATTTAATGTCAAAAGACAATTATTACTATAAATTTCCTTACGAAACCGAACCCATCAAGTTAGACGCTAAAAGAATTGTTGTGCCGACTGCAATTCTAATTGGGCACAATACCGCTTCCGCAGCTGAAGATTTTTTAATTTTTGCGGACAATCAAAAGCATATGATAAAAATTGGACAAAATTCATTTGGAAGTACGGGGCAACCATTGATGTTCGACTTGCCAGGTGGCGGTTTTGCTAGAGTTTGTACAAAACAGGACACCTATCCAGACGGGCGTGAATTTGTAGGCTATGGAATAAAACCTGATCTTGAAGTGATACCAACGCTAAACGATTATTTGAATAAGAAAGACCCGGCCTTGGACAGGGCAATTGAACACTTAAAACAAAAATTGAGGTAAACATGAGTTGTACCTTTTGAACTTATCACTTTTTGATTGACTTGCTACTTAGACAGATACAAATAGTTCATCGCTACTTGTTCAGACATCGTCAATTATATTGGTTGGGCTTCATTGGCGTTTTTGGTCGGTACGCGCTAAGCTTCTTTTGTAATCAAGTGGAGTTATGCCTTCGATTTGTTTGAAATTGGTAAAAAAGGATGACCGACTATTGAATCCAACCGCATCGGCAATGCCAGAGAAATTGTACTTCTCAAAATCAGCATCATCCAATAGGCGTTTTGCCTCTTGAATTCGAAATGAATTAACAAATTGATTGAAGTTCTTTTGGCCATAAGTATTAATCAATTTAGATACTTCCTTGTACGGGATTTGTAACAAATCTGAAACCATAAAAAGGTTAACCTCCTTATTGGTGTATATTTTTGTATCTTTAAAAAACGCAATAATTTTTTCAAAATTTTCGGACGTTTCGGGATTGGGCATGCCGATTTTGGCGAGATTTACTTTGCCATCAATCAGGTTTTTAGCATTCAAATCATCTTTAGCTAACCTGTTCTTAACTACAATATCCTCAATTAACAATACCTTTTGTACTATTCCATAAATAGAAACCCAGTAAACAATAAACCCCAAAAAAAATGCTTCAAGCAAATAAACAACTGAATCCCACTGGGTATTCAGTTGTACCATTGAAAAGAGCAATTCAAATGAATAGTCAAAAATAAAAATAAAACAAGTCGTAATAAGCCAACTAACCCGCTTTCTTTCAACATCGGTAAAGAAATCAGGAATTAACTTCTGTTGTTTCCTGATGTAACGAATAGCCAATACCGCATAACTAATGTTGTACATTGGCGGCAACAGAATACTATAAATCAATAAAACTGGTTTATTACTTTCAGCGTAAAATCTATCACCAAAACTAGGAAACAGGAAAAAGAACAATTCTAAAAAAAACTCTAACAATGCAGGGACAAGATGATAAAAATCTTTTTTATTCCATCCCCCAATAACACTTTTTGCATAAATAAAAAATAAAGGAGCAATACAATAAGAAAATGTAATGGGCAGGTATTTTAATTGTGGCAAAAATGCAACAATGTTAATTCTCAAGATCCATTGGATACTTGTGCCGACATAGATCAGCAAAAAAAAACCTAAAATGACAAGAGATCTATTCTTTTTGCCATTCAACATAAATACCAATCCAAAAATTATTGCTTGGATCGTACCCAATGCTATTAACATTTGAAAAATATTCTCCACCATAATCACAATGGTTCGTGCAGTTGTTTTGCTGCATCCGAAGTGAGGAAAAAAAGGCCGCAGTATTGGGGTTCTCATACTCGAACATAAGACACAAGCATCCCATGGCTACTCGATACAATATTCACACAAACTGGCAAGATATACAAATGGACGATCCGATTTTTTAAAGGATTATTCGTCTTCAATCAGCAATTTGTGCTGTAAACTGCCTAGGCAGCAAAGAGCGACCTTTGACAGATGAACATCTAACCTGCGCACTGGACTTTGATGCGGTACAAATGAGTTTAAAAAGCGGAAGTTTAAACTCTTCAGGCGCGTAAAAACCACTTCGGCTGTAGCCATGGCCCTAATTTTGCCCTCAATGAATCATTCACCCACTAACTTCGACATTATGAAATTCGGATCTCTTTTGGCCTTTCTATTCCTTGCTACTTTTCTGCAGGCACAATCATTGACTTTAAGGACTTTTTTTGGTGCCACCCACCAAGCTGTTCAGTTTACGAGTCCACAGAAAGGTTTCGCGATTGCTT
>JAIYAV010000275.1 GCA_027488855.1 Saprospiraceae bacterium | reverse complement strand
CCACATTGCCCGAATACGTCCGCCCATCGCGGGTAGTCAGCACCACCAATTTGTAATCATCTTGGATTTCCCCGCTGGGGTTCAGGACGTTGAACAAGAGGTAATCCAGGTTGGCGCGGTTGGAACCCGTCAAGTCGGGGCCGATGTTGCCCCCTTTGCCGTACATCTTATGGCAAGATCCACAAACCGCCTGAAAAACCAGTTCACCCTTGGCCGCATTGGCCGAAAGCAGGGCTTTTTCGGTGATCATGCGTTGGTATTTCGAGTACGCCTTTTCCAGGGAAGGTTCCTGTTCAATTGGCCCCCATACCTCAATGAACCCACTGCCCACTACCCGCAACAATTGCCGGGCGGCATAAGGCGGCACATCCCTCTTGGGAATGGTCTCACTTTTTAAGGCCTGCGTCAGTTGCCAGCCGTACTTGGGCCGGGAAGAAAGGGTTTGAATGGCCTGCTGTTTTTCGGCAGCATTGAAATCCGGGTATTTGCTGATCAGCAATTTCGCCAGTGATTCCTGGTCGTAATCGGCAATGGATTGAATCACGTCCAGGCGCAAGCCTGCTTCGTTGAGCAGCGTGGGGATTTCCGGCAATAATTCAGGCCGTTTGCGTGCGGCGATCAGTTGTAAGGCCTGCTGCCGTTGTGCAAGCGGTGCATTTTTGTTTTTGAGGGTAATCAAGGCCTTTTGGCTAGCCTCGGTATCCCCAAAGCGTTGGGCAATTTGGGTGGCCAGATCCTGGGTAGAGCCTTTGGCCTGGCGTAATTTGGCGTACAGCGCCGCCCAATTGCTGGGCGCTTTCAGATCCGTTCTCCCTTCCAGCCCGTCGCGCATGCCTTCCAGCAGATTCAATTTCTGCTTCGGGTTCTTTTCCAGAGCGCTGACCAACAGCTCGGGTGCATTGGCATCCACAATGCGCCGGGCTACGTACCTGGAGATCAAGGGGATTTCGGCTTGTGCAGCCAGTGCCAGTGCGCGATTGGGATTGGCTTTTACCAATGGTTCGAGGCCAAACCAGATCATTTTAGGCAAGTTGTGGTCGGCCTGGTCTTCGCCGTGTTTGACCAATTGTTCGGCAATTTTCCAGGCTGACTCGTTGTCGAGGCGCTGCATGGCGGAAGCCAGATACAGCCTAACCACGGGTGAAGGGTCTGCTTTGGCCAGGGCTACAAACTTGTCAACCGCTGCGCTGGAAGGCGCTTTGTCTTCACACAACAACTGAATCGCCCAGGCCCGAATGTGGGGGTCGGCATCGTTGAGTGAACTGAGCAGTGCTGCGGCAGTCAGGTTCCCCGTGGTGTGCAAACTCCATAGGGCGCGAAGACGGTAGTCTTGATTCGGATGACTTTGAAAAATGCTTTGTAAGTTGGCGACTGCCGTTTTGTCCAAAGCCGTTTTGCTCGCCCGGCCCTGCAAAATCAATCTGGCCCGGCGCGAGTGCCAATCGCTGGGGCTTTTTTGCAATTCGACCAATTGCATATCCGACAATTTGGTTAAATCCCCAAAGCGTCCTTCCCAGTTTTTTGCCAAGGAAGCCGTGGGCATGATTCTGAATACCCGCCCGGTTTCCCCATTCAACACCTCTTTGCCACAAATATCGGCATCGTGCCAGTCCAGCACGTACACGCCACCATCGGGGCCAACTTCCATGCTGAAGCCCACCCATTGCGCATTGTTCGCCAGGAGCAGATCATCTCCATGTTTGGCCACAAAACCGGAGCCTTTTGGTTCCAAAATATCCGACAATACCGCGTGTTCATGGATGTTGGCCATAAAAATCCGCCCCTGATGTTCAGCAGGAAAAGCATCGGACTGGTACACCCTGGCCCCCCCATGCGCGGAACGGTGACTGTGCTCCGCAATGGTGCGAATGTCGCTGTACAAATAGGGATTGAAATGCTGCCCACCCTGGCGATGGTAAACGCCCCCGGGGATAATGTGCCACATGTGCGGGATGACGCAGGCGCTGATGAACAGCTGCCCCTTGGCGTCGTAATCAATGCCCCAGGGATTGCTGAAGCCGTGGGCCACTACTTCAAATTTGTCTTTAGTAGGATGGTAGCGCCAGACTCCGCCATTGATGTCGACCCCCTCCGCAGCATTCAAGATGTCTTCGGGAAAAGGGTCGTTGTGCTTGTAAATCCGGCCTTTGCCCGTAGGCTTGCGCACTTTGGAAGGCGTGGCAAAACCCTGACAACCATACAACCAACCATCCGGTCCCCAATGCAAACTGTTCAAGGTTTCGTGGCGATCGCGGATGCCCCAGCCAGTCAAGCGTACTTCAATGTTGTCCATATCGGCCACATCGTCGTGGTTTTTATCGGGTACAAAAAGCAGGTTGGGCGGTGCGCCCAAAAACAGGCCATCGAAGCCCACGGCGATGGCCGCTGGAAAGGCGATGCCTTCTAAAAATACTTTTTTGGAGTCGGCTATTCCATCGTGGTCGGTGTCTTCAAGAATCAAAATGCGGCTATTGCCTGCTTTGGAAAACCCGTATCCACGCGACTCGTAGTCGCGGTTTTCGGCCACCCAGAGTCGACCACGGTCGTCCCAACAAAACGCCATGGGTTGGGTTATCATCGGTTCGGAAGCCCAGGTGTTGACTTTAAAACCTTCCTTGAGGGTCATGGCCTTCACTGCTTCTTCGGGGCTCAAAAACTTGGCGTCGCGCCCTTCCGCTTGAGCAATACCCCATAGTGAATACATCATGTCCTGGCCGCTGTAGGCACTCCAGATGCTGTTCATCGTCACATCATTGAGGGTGCCTGTATAGACGACCAATTGGTACTTGATGACCTCCACTTTACCTTTGGGTATTTGCCAATCGCCCGTACGGGCCGGGGCCGGGCCGATGCCCAATTGCCCGTCTACCCGCCAGTTCTGGGGAAATCCTTTGTTTTCGGGGTGGTCCAAAATGGCAATATGCGCCCAATCGTTCCGCCCTTCTATTTGCATGCCTACATCGACCCAGCCAGCGCGTTGGCCTTCGGCTTTTTCGTTGCGTTGACGGGCGGCATTGATCACTTCACCTTTGATGCCTTCTTTCCAGGGCATGCGCACAAACAAGCCGCCGTAATCGTACTTGCCAATCGTGACATCGGTTTGGGCTTCACCCGCCCATTCCAAATCCAGGAGGTACTTGCCGTCTTGCTCCCGCATCGTCCAGGTTTGGGTTTCGGTCAGCACGGTATTGCCCTTTTCATCGAGCAGGTCATACACGGTTTCCCATTTAACTTCCGGCCCCTTGGCTTTGATGACCGTAGCGGAAACCCGCCGCCAATAATCCCCTTCCGGGTGGTGAAAATAATCTCGTCCATTGACCCGGGTGAAACCCCAATAAATGCCGGTTTGGTGTTTGTGGTGGCCGGGGCTGTATTCCGTCAGGACGCCATTGCCATCTGGAGCGACGATGGGATGTAGAAAGGGCCGAAAATCAGCTTTGGCATTTTGGGTCAAAACAGGTGTTTTACTTTTGGCCGTAAAAACGGATATGGTACCGAGTGCTTCGTCCTGGACGAGGCGAAATTCGGTTGCATTGGCTAGAGTGGCCTTTGGTTTAAGTGCTTTAGGCATCAAGGCAAACCAAGCAAAACCGAGCAAGGCAAGGGAGAAAGCGTAGAGTTTGGACGTCATTTTACCAGATTTTGGCTGCGATATGATGGAGGAAAGTACTCATTCCTCCAGGGACTTCAAAACAATGCATGAGAAATATTTAGGGGGATCACATCACCTTGTAGGGTGTCAGGGCATAAACGGTTCTTACCAAAGCGACAATAATAGCAACGCGGATGACACGGATGAAGCGGATTTACGCGGATTTTTATCACGCCTTCGGCGCGATTGGGATACGGTTAGCCACAAAGGCACAAAGACACTAAGCAACGATTTTCGATTCAAGCGACTTTGTGCAATTCGTGGCAAAAAAACTTTGCCGCAGGCAAAGCAAAATCCGCGTAAATCCGCTTCATCCGTGTCATCCGCGTTGCTATTGTTGTCACTTTGGTATGGAGAAGGAGGAATAGTGCTGTGTGCACTTTTTTCTTAAGTCAATTCCATTTACTTCATACCCGATACCCCTTCAAAATCCTCCTCGCCAACGACGCCTTATGCGTCTCATCCGTCCCATCATAAATCCGCGCTGCCCGTTCCTCCCGGTAATAAAAGGACAAAATCGTATCATCCGTAATCCCCAGCCCGCCGTGTACCTGAATCGCCCGATCCAGCACATCGCCCAGCACCTTGGCCGTAAAAAACTTGATGGCTGACACCTGTTCTGCTGCCGCTTTTTGGCCCGCTTTTTCCATCAGCAAGGCGGTGCTTAGCACCATCAGTTTGGCGGCGTCAATTTCCGCGCGGCTTTCAGCGATCATTTGCTGCACCATCTGTTTTTCACCCAACATCACCCCGTCTTCAATTTCGCGGGTGGCGGCGTAGCGGCACATTTGGGCGAAGGCGCGTTCACAAATGCCCATCCAGCGCATGCAGTGGTGGATACGGCCGGGGCCCAGGCGGGCTTGGGCGAGCGTGAAACCGCTGCCTTCTGTGCCGATCAGGTTTTCAACGGGTACGCGTACGTTTTCAAAACGAATCTCCGAATGGCTCATCCAGCCCGAGCCGGGGTGCCCCATGATGGAGATGTTGCGGATGAATTGTAGTCCGGGGGTGTTCGTCGGCACCAGAATCATACTGGCCCGTTGGTGGGGCGCAGCCTCGGGGTCGGTCACTGCCATCACGATGGTGAAAGTGGAGCCGTCAAAGGCCGTAGTGAACCACTTGTGGCCATTGATCAGGTATTCATAGCCTTCACGCACGGCAGTCGTGCCCATGCGCACGGGGTTACTGCCTGCAAATTCCGGCTCGGTCATGGCAAAACAGCTGCGGGTTTCCCCAGCGGCGAGTGGCGTCAAAAATTGCTCTTTTTGGGCGGCGGTGCCTGCGAGGTGTAGCAGTTCCATGTTGCCAATATCGGGCGCCTGGCAGTTGAAGAGGTAATAACCAAAGGGTGAGCCACCTACTGCTTCGGCAATAAAGGCGTGTTCCAACAAGCTCAGGCCCAGGCCGCCGTAATGGGGATCGAAGCAGGGCAACCACCAGCCATTGGCTTTGACCTTTTCGCGTAAGGCGTGAAGGATGGGTACCACTTCACTCCAGGATAGTTTAAGCCATTGCAGGTCATACGGAAATACTTCCTCAGCCATGAAAGTGTGGATGGCGGGGAGAAGCTTTTTGATGCGCTCGGTTTTGATGAGTTCTGTCAACATAAATTAGGGCAACTGCTTCCCTGAGGTGATTCTTTAGTGCCTTAGGTTTCTTAGGTGGTGAAAAAGCCAAAACCTGCGGAGCAGGTCAATATTTCACCACCTAAGAAACCTAAGGCACCGAAGAAGCACCTTAGGGGGTTTTATCAATGATTGTTTATAATTTTCCTTGTTCAAGTGCGTAGACTGCCTTTTTAGACAGTTCCTGTACCCCCCAAATCAACATCGCAAAACGTTCATCCTTGGTATAGCCCTTCTTGTAGCGGCTATAAATCTGCTGCATGATCACCGCGTTTTTAAACAAGCCAAAAACGTAGAAGTACAGGATGTTCAAAGTATCTCGGCCACTTTTTTCGCTGTAATACTCCGCGATTTCCTGCCGCGTCAGGTTTCCGGGCAACCAGGAGACGTTGAAGGTTTTTTCAAAGTCGCCATCATTCGCCTCGCACCAGTAGGACAAGCAAGTGCCCAGGTCCATCAGTGGATCACCCACGGTGCTCATTTCCCAGTCCAGCAGGGCAATGATCTCCAGGGTATCCGGGTGCAAAATGGCGTTGTCGTATTTGAAGTCGTTGTGGATGAGGCTGGGGTGGCCTTCAGCGGGTAAGTGCTGCTGCAACCAATTGGCCAATTCCAACATCTGGGGTATCTCGTCGGTTTGTGCTGCTTCGTACCGTTTGCTCCAACCTTCCACTTGGCGTTGGATGTAGCCTTCCGGTTTGCCAATTTGGATTAAACCCGTTTCAACAATGTCAATCTGGTGCAGTTCCACCAGCGCATCGATCAGGGAATAGGACAATTGCCGCATTTGCTCAGCGGGGATGTTCAACTTATGGCCCATTTTTCCCCGCAAAATCACCCCTTCCACTTTTTCCATCAGGTAAAAGGGGCAGCCCAGGATGCTTTCATCTTCACAACAAAGGATCGTTCGGGGCACTTTGGTGTAGCCCGCTTGGTGCAAGGTGCTCAGGATGTGGTATTCACGCGCCATGTCGTGCCCTTTTTTGATGTCTTTGGCTCCAAAGGGTGGGCGGCGGAGCACGTAGGCACGATTCTCAGTTTGCAGCAAATAAGTCAGATTGGAATAGCCGCCACCAAATTGACCAACTTGTTGGATCGCTCCAAAATGGGGAATGTGCGCCTGCAAATAGGCATTCAGGCTTTCCAAAGGGAGCTCCTCTCCTACTCTGGGTTCGCCAGCTGCATCCAGTCTGATGTTGGTCATTGATTAGCGGATTTTCGCTAACAAAGTAGGAAGATTTCTTCAGTGCCTAATGAAAAATTTCTGCTAAAGTCAGAGTCAATGGAACATTTTTGGCCTGGATGGTATCCTCAAGCTGAACTTTTTCGCGAAAACGATAGTCAGCGCCATTAGTTTCCCAATACACCTGAATTTCCTTTTTAGCTAAATTAATAATCCAACATTCAGGGATACCACTCGCGGCGTAGATGGGTAATTTTACCTTGCTGTCATATCTTAGAGTGGTGTCAGCCACTTCAATAGCCAACAAAACATCCTCTCCTTTGGGCAATGCATTTTCATAAAAATCACTACGGTATTTGAGTACTGCAACATCGGGTTCTGGCTCCGACAAATCACTGGCCACAATTGGGTCTTGCACACTAATGATGAAGTGCTCGCCTAATAGCTTGTTAAGCAGATTATTCAGTTTTTTGACAATTTTGGCATGTTTACTCCCGATCGGACTCATTTCAATAATTTCTCCATTGATTAATTCTAAACCTCGCTCAGGCAAGATACCGACCTCCGCCATCTTGTGGTATTCTTCCACCGTGAACAAGCGTTTTTGAACCTGAATTGCCATGCGTTTTTTGTATTTTCTATGCTTCTTTTGACAAAAATAAGCATTTTTGAGGAAGTATGCTTGCTGGCTTTGCAACAAGCCTACTCAAGATTTGTTTTCCAAATAAAAACGCCACACTGTGAAAGCACTCGTTCTTACTGAAGCCAACTCGCTCCCTGTTTATCAAGAAGCGGCCGATCCCATCCTTGCCGAAGGGGAAGTAATCGTAACCATCAAGGCCGCTGCCCTCAACCACCGTGACCTATTCGTTACCCAAGGCAAATACGCCGGCATTCGGTTTCCGATTGTTTTAGGATCGGATGGTGCGGGCATTTGTGACGGAAAGGAAGTAGTGATCAATCCAGCGCTAGACTGGGGCGATGATCCGCGTTTTCAAGGCAAAAACTTCCAGATTTTGGGGTTGCCCCGCAATGGCACTTTGGCCGAAAAAATTGCCATTCCAGCAAGCCAGATCTACCCGAAACCCCACCATTTGAATTGGAAAGAAGCAGCAGCCCTGCCCTTGGCCGGATTGACCGCCTATCGAGCCTTGTTTACCAAAGGGCGTTGTACCGCCGGAGACCGGGTTTTAATCACCGGGATTGGTGGTGGAGTTGCCTTGTTTGCTTTGCAATTTGCCAAAGCGGCAGGTGCGGAGGTTTGGGTTACTTCCAGTTCGGATGAAAAGATCGAGCGGGCCATCGCCTTGGGCGCTACCGGAGGTATCAACTACAAAACACCAGACTGGAACAAACAACTGGAAGCGGCGGGAGGATTCGACATCGTGATCGATGGTGCAGGTGGTGAAGGTTTTGGATTGCTGCTCAAATTGTGCAAGTCGGGTGCAAGAGTGGTTTCTTATGGCGGTACCATTGGAGCGGTGCCCAATTTTAGCCCGCAGATTTTGTTCTGGAAACAATTGGAGGTTTTGGGCAGTACCATGGGCACCGAAGAAGAGTTTGGGGAAATGCTCGCATTTGTTGCAGAACACAAGATTCATCCCGTCGTTGATCAGGTATTTAGCCTAAATGATGGCGCACAAGCTTTTCAACGGATGGAGGAAGGTGGGCAGTTTGGGAAAATTGTATTGAAGGTACACTAGTTGACATCAGCCTACAACACGCCAAACTGAAACAGCAGCAGAAAGACAGCAGCAAGGGTCATGATGGTCAATGCCGCAAAACCCAGGACGTTTGCAGTTCGGGTATTGGTGTGTTTGCCCATAATGGACTTGTTGTTGGCAATGTGTAAGATGATGGCGATCAATACTGGTGCGGTCATGCCATAAAAGATGGCCGAATAAATCAAGGCTTGAATCGGTGAAATACCGATGTAATTCAAGGATAGCCCCAGCATGAGTGAAATCGCAATGACAATGTAAAAGGCTTTGGCCTCGTGGAATTTTTTATCCAGGCCCTGTTCCCAACCGAAGGTTTCGGTGATGATGTAAGAAAGACAACCACTCAACACCGGAATGGCCAGCAATCCCGTACCGATGACACCAATGGCAAAAAGCAGGTACGCGGCATTACCTGCCAGGGGTTTCAAAGCCAAGGCGGCTTGTTCAACCGTATCAATTTGATGGATGCCACCTTTGAACAATACGGTGCCCGTGGTGAGGATGATAAAAAACATCACCAGCCCCGAAAAAGACATGCCAAAATCCACATCTTGCTCCATTTCGTGAATCACTTTTTTGTTCACAACCAGGTGTTTGGTTCTGTGTTTCATTTCCTCCACTTCCATCGATGCCTGCCAAAAGAACAAATAAGGTGAAATGGTCGTACCCAGAATACCCACCAGAATGCTGATGAATTCTTTATCAAATTGGATGCTGGGGATAAACGCGGCTTTTAATACGGCCAGCCAATCCTGTGGGTACAAAAACGGGACAATCAAGTACACCAATAGTACCAAGCAGAGGTATTTGAGGATCGAAGCGATTTTTTGATAGGGCAAATAAACGATCAGCACCAGCAGGAGTATGGTAAAAAAAACACTAAAATAAGTGGTTTCAATGGCCGGAAACAACAGATTCCCAACGGCTCCCATCGCGGCGATGTCGGCGCCAATGTTCATGACGATGGCCGGAAAGCTGAACAACAACATCAAATACAGCACTGGTCGTGGGTAATGTTCTTTCAATGCCCCGGTTAACCCATGTCCGGTGACCAAGCCGATTTTGGCACACATTTGTTGCAAGGCCGCCATGAGTGGAAAAGCGATCAGGGCCGTCCAAAGGGTGGAAAGCCCAAAAGCAGCCCCTGCTTGTGAATAGGTAGCGATGCCCGATGGGTCGTCGTCGCTGGCGCCCGTGATGAGACCAGGGCCTAACACTTTCCAAAAACGATAAAATTTACTTTTCCTTCGTGTCGGTTTATTCATTGCATTTGTTGGCTTGTATCAATCGTTTTAGTTACCAATTTTGAGCATGAATGATTAATTTTTTTTAAGCATTTTTTTGTCTAGTTCTTGCTTTTGCTGGAACAGGCGATGTCTATTTACTTCAAAACTCAGAACCCCCGCCTCTCTCGACAAATGATCTTTGTTCAATTGTTTTACCAAGATTTCCTTGATAGACCAATAACTTTCTTGATAAGTTATGTACAAATGAGGTGCATCCCTATAGAATTTTTTCCGATCATCCACACTCATTTTTTGAAGACGAGCTTCTAATGCTAGTGGATCAAGTTCTTCTTCAATTATCTGTGTGGTCAAACTAGGGACGTCTTCGACCACTATTCCAATGCCATCTTTTGTTTCAATGTAATGATTCGAACGTCTTTCTGCATAAAAATCTTTATAATATGCATTCAAATTTCCCATTTCAGTTAAATTAAATTTTTCTTTTAACTGATTTATTGTGTTTTCGCGAATTTGGTTTTCTTTAGCTGAATCATAAAGCTGATGTTCAAATTTTAATTGATTGATAATGGTATCAAAGTCCATTGTTTCTAGGTTTTCAAATCGGATGATATCGGCAAGAAGAATAGTATTCATGATGCTTAAAAAGTCTAAGAAATTCCTGGCAAAAAGAAAGCAACCATTAGTCTCATTTTGGAAAAAATCAGTTGGGCTAATAAATACAATTGGTGCAAGCTCCAAGTCTTTAATCCTGCCAAAATCTGTCAAAAAAGCAAAGTAACAACCATCCCCACCCGTCCTGGCAAAAGGAATAATGTCTTGAGGTTCCGTTGAATAGGGTTCTGTTGTACCTAGTAAAAAACCTATCTTATTCGTGTTGATTTGATTATTATTTATCAATTCTTCCAATTTCAGCAAGCTGGCTGGTTTTTCATAAGTCCCGTAAAAAAGTGTTTCAGTCATTTGTTGAGCACTTAAGTTGTTGGTTATCAAAAGCAGCACAAAGAACGCTAGTCTCATTTGGGAATAATTTTAAATCGAGAGTTGAAAATTAAAACAAATTTAAGATGATTATCTATTGTTTACAACAATTAAACCAGAACAAAACTCACATGCTCCGCATCGGCCTACTCTCCGACACCCGCAGCTACCTCGACGAAAGCATCTTCAACTACTTCGCCTAAAGTGACGAAATCTGGTACGCTGGCGACATTGATGATCCACGCATTGCCGATAAATTGAGCGATCAGCAATGGCGTGTTTGAGCTTAAACTATAGCTTTATCCCTCGTTAAAAAAGACGCACAGCCCATCTTTTCCCGCCACAATGATGTCCTTTCGGCCAGTGCCACGCAAGTCTACTACTTCAAAATAGATACCCGTACCTTTGCCTTCTCCGAAAGGGCCGTAGCTGATCACTTGTTTGGAGAACGATTCGCCATTCCATTGAAAATAATACAAGCCAATCGGGTCAAAGGAGCCTGGGTCTTTCTCATTGTGCGCCCTGTACCGTTTACCAGTGATCAATTCTTTTTTTCCATCATTGTCCAGATCCTCCCAGGCCATGGTGTGGTATTGGGAATTAAAGGGGTCGATCGGGTGCTTCAGCCAAGAACGTTTGCCAGCGGGGTCGATTTTTTGTTCGTACCAGTCCAGCCCATAGTCGTGTCCTTTGCCCGCAATACAGTCGTTTTTCCCATCTCCGTTGACATCGGTGATGATCACGGGAATACTTGCGGATTGCATGTTGAATTCCTGGTGAAAAACCCACTTGTCTACAAAAGGATTTTTGGGCGCTTCCAGCCAGCCGGTGTTGAGTACGAAGTCACCCCGACCATCGCCATTGATGTCGCCAAAGCCAAGGCCATGCCCTTGGGTATCCCACAATTGATAAGCCTGGAATTTCCCAGTGCCTTTGCCAGCAGCATCCACGATCAGTTTAAAAACGCGCAAAGGTTTGCCAGGGTTATTGGGTACAATTTCCAGGATACCATCTCCATCAATATCCCAGGCCCGGGTGGTCTCGATATTGCCCGTTTCACCAATTTTATACTCTTTCCATTCGGACTCCCCATTTCCTGGGTTTTTGCGCCAATTGACGGAATTGTCGTTCCATCCACCGGTGATGAAATCGATCCAACCATCGCCATCCACATCCATGGGTACGGTAGAAAAATCATCGTAATATTCGCCAAAGCGCCGCGGTTGGGCAACCACATGTCGTTTGACAAAAAGTGGGCCTTCGTACCAAAAGGCACCGGAAACAAGATCGAGTTTTTGATCCTTGTTGACATCGAACACCCCTACTGATTCAAAACTCTCGGCAGCAATCATTTGCTTGCGGAATTGAATCGGGGCGGACTTGAGGTCCAGCACCGTAAGTAAGAGCAGAAGAAGTGGTGTATAGAGTGGCATAGCAATGGACTGATTATTTCAATGTGCAAAATACATTTTCCAAGCAAACAAACTATCTTTCACCCAACCAACAATTTTCTCATGCTCCGCATCGGCCTACTCTCCGACACCCACAGTTTCCTTGACGACACCATTTTCGATTACTTCGAAGAATGTGACGAAATTTGGCACGCCGGCGACATTGGTGATCCCAACATCGCCGACCGGCTCGAAGCCTTTCGCCCATTCCGTGCGGTGTTTGGAAACATCGATGACAAAGACATTCGCCACCGTTATCCCGAAGATTTGCGCTTCACTGTTGAAGGTTTGGACGTGCTGATGACCCATATCGGCGGCTATCCCGGCAAGTACAACCAGCGAGTGCGTGAGATTTTGCGCGCTGACCCTCCTAAACTTTTCATCTGCGGTCATTCTCATATCCTTAAGGTCATGCCCGACCCAGCACTGGGTTTGTTGCACATCAATCCAGGTGCTTGCGGCCAAGAAGGATTTCACAAAATGCGCACCATCATTCGTTTTTCGATCGAAAATGGCAAACCGAAGGATTTGCAGGTGGTGGAACTGGGGAAAAGAGGCGCGTTTTTAGAGATGAGAGATGAGAGATGAGAGATGCTACCGCAGCCATTTTGACAAAAACTTTCTCAAAGTTCCTGCGGTAGCATCTCTCATCTTTCATCTTTCCTCTCTCATCTCTCACCTCTCCTCTTTCATCTCTCATCTTTCCTCTTTACATTTGCTTTCTATGAAACAAATTTTTCTCAAAGACAAACGCGACGCGGCGGTGCTCCGCTTTCATCCCTGGGTATTTTCCGGGGCTGTGGCGCGTAAGAGTGGGGCCATCGAGGATGGCGAATGGGTAGAAGTGCGTTCCAACAAGTCGGAATTGTTGGGCATGGGGCATTATCAAGATGGCAGCATTTGTGTACGCTTGTTGAGTTTTGAAGCAGCGACCATTGATCAGAATTTTTGGACCCAAAAAATCGAGCGGGCTTACCAATACCGCAAGGCCATTGAATTGACGGATCGTGATCAACTCAATTGTTACCGCTTGATCCACGGCGAAGGTGATGGATTGCCGGGTTTGATTATCGATGTATATGGGGAAGCGGCAGTGATCCAGTGCCATTCCATTGGCATGCACCGGGATCGGTCGATGATTGCCCAGGCTTTGCAGGAGGTGTATGGTTCTAGGCTAAAAGCTGTGTACGACAAAAGTGCGGAGAGTTTGCCCAAAGAATTTGCCAAAACCATGGAAAATGGCTATTTGTTTGGCACAGGTGCGGAAACTGTCGTTAAAGAATACGGTGCCTTGTTTACCATCGATTGGGAGGGTGGACAAAAAACTGGCTTTTTCCTCGATCAGCGCGAAAATCGCCGCTTGTTGGCGGAATATGCTACTGGCAAAACCGTGCTCAATACCTTTTGTTACACCGGTGGTTTCTCCATTTATGCCCTAAAAGCAGGTGCGCATTCCGTGGAATCGGTCGATGTATCGGCCAAAGCGATGGAACTCACCGAAAAAAACGTAGCGCTCAATGGTTTTGATGACAGTCGGCACCGTTCATATACGACTGACGTACTCGATTTTTTGCGCAAAACGCCCAATACCTACGACTTGATGGTGGTGGATCCGCCTGCTTTTGCCAAAAACCTCGAAAAGCGACACAACGCAGTGCAGGGCTACAAACGGCTGAATGCCCTGGCGATGGAAAAAATAAAACCTGGGGGCACACTTTTTACCTTTTCTTGTTCCCAAGTTGTCAACAAACAGCTATTTTACGACACCATTGTGGCTGCGGCGCTGGAAGCAGGGCGACAAGTGCGCGTGATGCACCAGTTGAGCCAAGGCCCGGACCATCCCGTCAATTTATTTCATCCGGAAGGGGAATATTTGAAGGGGCTGGTATTGTATGTAGAATAAGTTGAAGAGTTTAGGGTTGAAAAGTTTAGGCTACCGCAGCGATTTTGACAAAGTCCTTGTCTAAGTCAAAGCGGTAGCCTAAACTTTTCAACGCTTCAACTTTCCAACTCTTCAACCCTAAAACTAATGGAGCGACTCCACTATCCGATTCTCTACTACCCCATCAGCGAACAAGCGGTGCTGGGGCTTTTGGTTGGCTCCGAACAGCAGGCCATTGCGGCCAATGTGGATACCTTGAAGTTGAAATTTCAGAACCAACTCCAGAGAGATTACAAAAAAACGGGTGCTTATCCCGATATCCGCATTACTGATCCGAAGTTGAAGGTTTTCACCATTTCGTTTCGGCCTTCTTTGCGCGACAGCAATGGGGTCTATCCATTACCCAAGGAGGTATTGGTGCCGATTCCGGCCGTGTTTGGCCCTTCGGATTCCGGTTTTTACCACTGTTATTTGCCCGTTTTTCAGGAGCATTTCACCTATTACTCGCCCGAGCATTTTGAAGCCCTGACCGACTATGTGGCCCTCAGCAATCTGAACCGCTCTACACCAGAGGAGATTTACAAATTGATGCGTCATGGCGCACCGGGGCTGACCAGCATCGAACTCCGGGTGAATCCCCGCAACAATTATCCCTGGAAATCCAACTGGAATTTCCGCAATCAACAAACCACTTTGGCGCGTTTGGGCGAGGCTTATCCGCCGCTGAAAGCCACCCGACGGATGAATCGGCAAACGCCGGATGTGGCCTGGGAACGCGAAGCGATTGTGGAACAAGTAGTGGATAAAGTGCTCAGTTCGAGGGCCAATGTGCTGATTATCGGCAATCCGGGCGCGGGTAAAAGTGCCGTATTGCAGGCTGCGATCCGCAAGATGACCAACAAGGCCAAAAGCGCCAAGTTAAAAATCAATTTCTGGCGCATTTTGCCCCAGCGCATCACCAATAGTGCCCGCTACCTGGGGGAATGGCAAGCCACCTGCGAAGAATTGATCGATGAAGCGGCGAGCACCAACAGCATCCTCTGGATTGTGTCGATGGTGCGTTTGCTGATGACGGGTGGCTCGGGGCCGGAAGACAGTGTGGCCGCTTTTTTTCGCCCGGTACTGAACCAAGGCAAAGTACAAATGATTGGTGAAGCCACACCGCAAGAACTGGAAAGTATGCGCCGCCTGATGCCGGGCTTTGTAGAAGCTTTTCACCTGGTTCATTTGGAAGAAATGGGGGAATTTGAGGTGCAAAGTGTATTGGGTAAATTCGCGCAGTTTGCACAGCACAACCACAAGATCACTATTGGAAAACCCGCGCTGGATCTCTCCTATCGGCTCTTGTCGAGGTTTTATCCCTATGAAAGTTTTCCAGGGAAAGCCATCAAGTTTTTGGGCAAATGTTTGGCCGAAACCCGTTTGAATCGCGCCGATGAGATCAGCGTGGAGGATGTCAACCAGCATTTTATCCAACAAACTGGCTTGCCCGAATTGTTGCTGAACGATAACCTGGAGTGGGAAGAAGCCGAATTACAGCAGTTTTTCAACGACCGAATCATTGGACAACCCCGCGCAGTGGAGCAACTGTGCAGTCTGGTCAAAATTTTCAAGGCGGGTATCAACAACCCTCAGCGCCCCATTGCGACCCTGATTTTTGCCGGACCAACGGGAGTGGGTAAAACCGCTTGTGCAAAAACCCTCGCCGAATACTTTTTTGGCAAAGGCCAACAAAAAACGCCACTCATTCGCATCGACATGAGTGAATACCAGCATGCCTTTCAAATCGATCGTTTGATCGGAGCCGACCGCGAACCGGGGCAATTGGTCAAAGAAGTACGGGAAAAACCTTTCTCGGTTTTGTTGCTTGATGAAATTGAAAAAGCCGACCCGGCTATTTTTGATGCATTGCTGGCGGTACTCGACGATGGGATGTTGGTAGATGGTTTTGGGCGGGTTACCCATTTCAAAAACACCATCATCATCATGACCTCCAATTTGGGGGCTTCAGGGCGGCGGAATGTATCTTTTGGGGATACCACCAGTGCAGAAAATCGTTACCTTTCAGCCATTCTGAAACATTTTCGCCCAGAATTTGTCAACCGAATTGACTCCCTGGTTGTCTTTGATGAATTGAGCAAAGAAGGCATCCGGGAGTTGGCGCGACGGGAATTGCGGGAACTGGGCAAACGGGAAGGTTTTACCAAGAAAAAAATCCAGCTTGTTTTTTCAGAACGGCTGATTGATTACCTGGTGGCCATTGGTTTTGATGAACGGTATGGTGCCCGACCAATGCAAAGAGCCATCGAACAGGGCATCATCGGGCCGCTGGCCCTTTGGTTGTTAGAAAATCCAGACAAAAGCAATCAGACCTTGTCGGTAGATTACGATGGAGGGATTGTTATAAATTAGGAATCATTGTGAAAACTGTACAGATCGCATTTCAGATATTGGTGATGTTGGGTTTTCCTTACTTGGCCCAGCGCACCAAACAGTCGGGGAAATTGGGGAATTTTTTAAGCCCAGTGGTATTGTGCTATATTTTTGGCATGATCCTGAGCAATTTCAACCTCATTCAAACGCCCATTAAGTTTCGGGAAGCTTGCAGCCAATTCAGCATCGCATTGGCGTTGCCCCTCTTGTTGTATTCCTCAGACTTAGGCTTTGTTTACCGCAACCTCAAAGTATTTTTGGTTTCATTTGGGCTGGCAATCCTGGCTGCTGTAGTGGCTACGGGTGCTATTGCCGTTGCTTTTTTTGCCCATTTGCCCCATATTGATCAAGCCGCAGGAATGTTGTTGGCGGTTTATGTGGGTGGTACCGTAAATTTATTTGCTACGGGTTATGGCTTAGGTGCGACACCAGAATACATTGGGCTGATTAACGCTGCTGACATTGTGGTAGGTGGAAGTTATTTGTTGATTTTGACTTCGGTTGGGCCCAAGCTCGTTGCGTTGGTTTTGCACCGTAAACCGAGCACAGAATACACTCATACAATTGAAGAAGAAACTGTAGCCCCCCCTGCACCTGGAATGATCCTGGCTTGTTTGGCCTCCAGCATCGTCATTTTGGGCATCAGTGTCGGGCTTTCCTTCTTGATTTTTGGCAATCTGGAAAACAGTGCCTTCCTCATCCTTTGCCTAACTACAATTAGCATTGCCGCCTCTCGTTTGGAACTGGTACAAAAATTGAAAGGTTCTTTTCAAGTGGGCGAGTATTTGTTGCTGATGTTTTGTGTAGGCTTAGGTTTATTGGCCGATTTGGAGCAATTGGTTGACGGTGGTTTTCCGATTGTATTATTGACCATCAGCACTATTTTGGGCACGGTAGGATTACATCTTTTGCTGGCCAAAATTTTCAAAGTAGACGATGAAGCCTTTTTGGTTACCTCAACAGCAACTATTTTTGGACCACCCTTTATTCCTCAAATTGCCGCCACCATCGGCAATCCCAAGGTGATTTTGCCGGGCATTGCCGCCGCCCTGATGGGCATCATGCTGGCCAACTATTTGGGGATTGGTTTGGGTTGGTTTATCAACTGGATATTATAAACAGCTATTTATGCAACTATCAATCTATCAAGTCGACGCTTTTGCCAACGCGATTTTCCAGGGCAATCCAGCAGCGATCGTCCCTTTGGAAAGCTGGCTTCCCGATGAAACCCTGCAAAACATTGCCACTGAAAACAACTTATCTGAAACGGCATATTTTGTTCCTGATGGGGAGAATTACCACTTGCGCTGGTTTACACCCTCTACCGAAGTGCGTTTGTGTGGGCACGCTACCCTAGCCAGTGCCCATGTACTGTTTACCCATTTGGGTTATGCCAAAGAGCACCTCAATTTCAACACCCTGGGTGGTTTGTTGAGTGTGCGTAAAGAAGCTGACCAATACGTGATGGATTTTCCCACGGATGAACCCCAACCCTTTCATGTTTTAAAAAGCTTGGAACACATTTTGGGCATTCAAATCCTGGAAATGGCAAAAGGAACCGATGATTACCTGGCTTTGATTGATTCTGAAGCGTCGCTCATGGCGCTGCAACCCAATTTCCGCTTGCTCTCCGATTTAAAAACCCGGGGTTTGATCGTCACTGCTCCAGGAACAAGCACGGATATTGCTTCCCGTTGCTTTTTCCCCAATTTCGGGATTGACGAAGACCCTGTGACCGGGTCAGCGCATACTTTATTGGCACCTTATTGGAGTAAAAAATTGGGCAAAACCAGCATTAGTGCCATTCAAGGTGGAGTGCGCAAGGGTCAATTGCATTGTACTTTGCAGGGGGATCGAGTTGAGTTGATGGGCAAAGCCCAAACGTATATGCAGGGAAGCATTTTCATATAAACCCTTCAATTAGCCAACGCACTGCATCCGAAAATCCTACGGAATGGTGCGTTGGCTAATCACTTAGCTAGTCCAAGACTTCCGAAACCAAACAAAAAAATCACACTACTGCTGGTACAATATCTTAAGACTTGTACCAATCACCCCCGCGCCTCCTTTGCTTGCAAATCCAAAATAAAACCCTTATTTTTGCTACAAATTGCGTTAAAAAACAAATTCAGTTAAAAAATGCTCATCGCCAATCCAATTTACGACGTCGTCTTTAAATACCTGATGGAAGACTCCAAAGTGGCCAAGCTGCTCATTGGGTCTATCATTGGTGCGGAGGTGTTGGAATTGGAGTTTCGGCCCAAGTCGTTTACTACTTCAGTACATTTGGACCCATTGAGCATCAAGCCCACCTTTACCATTTACCACCTCGATTTTTCGGCCAAAATAAAAACGCCAGCGGAGGAAAAACTAGTCATCATCGAAGTGCAAAAAGCCAAATTGGCTACCGACATCCTGCGCTTCCGTCAATACTTGGGTAAGCAATACAGCGACAAAAAAAATGTGTATACAATACAGACTCAAGAAGGGGGCAACAAAACCCTGGCCTTGCCTATCATCAGCATCTATTTTCTGGGGCACAGCCTGGACAGCATCCACGACATTCCAGTCATCCACGTCAACCGCAAGTACATTGATGCCTATTCCAAGGCTGAGATTAGCCAAAAAGACTATTTCATCGAATGCCTGAGCCACGATAGCTATGTTATTTCCATCCAAGACCTGAAAACGCGGCGGCGAAACGAGCTGGAAATTCTCCTAAGCGTGTTTGACCAGAGCAACCAAACCGAAGATCAACACATCCTCAATGTGCGTGAGGAGGAATTTCCGGAGCAATTTCGCTCCATTATTCGCCGCTTGCAAAAAGCAGTAGAAGTGCCCGAAATACGCGACAACATGGAAGCCGAAGATACTTACCTTGAAGAATTGGAAAACCAGGAACGGCGGGCTTTGGAGGCGGAAAGAATAGCCAAAGAAGCTTTCAACCAAATAGCAGAAGAGAAGCAAAGAGCAGAGGAAGCTGAACGCAAAATCCACGGGAGCATTCAGCGCATGCGCAATGCGGGACTTTCAGACACTGATATTTGTAGCTTTTTGAACATTAGCCCCTTGGAATTGGAACAAATGACGAATTCCTCGAATGACAAATGACGAATATCTGGCTGCTTTACCGACTTTCCATTCGAAAAGGTAAATCACTTTGGAAATCTTCTTTTGGATGAACATTAATACCTATAAATGGATATACTTCCAGTCTAGTGTACTCAAATTTCAAACAACATCCACCAAGTTTAAAGATTTCGATAAACGGTAAATAAGGATTTTCAAGATCATATCCCAAGCTTTTAATCTCTTCTTCCTTCTCTTTCCAATTAAAATAACTTGCTAATATCAATCTGTCAAAATGTGGAAGAGAAACATTTATGAAAGGCGGCAACTCTATTCTGTTCCCTGTGAGAATCAAAGCTATGTCGAATAAAATATTAGTCCCAATTTCAATGTTTTTGTTATTTTCTTCAATAGCCTTCTTCCATAACAACAATCTTCTTGCGAGTTCTTTAAGAAGTATTTTGATTAACTCCACATTATCCGACGCATTGGACTTATTGTGAAGGTCAATCAAGTCGTCCAAGTCCTGTTCCTGTTCCATTTCCTTGTTCATTGTTGTGACTTTTT
>JAIYAV010000273.1 GCA_027488855.1 Saprospiraceae bacterium | reverse complement strand
AGTACTGGAATGGTCTATTTTGAGGCCATGGAAGCGCAGGAATGCACCAAATTAGAAGTGTTCAATTATGCGGGGCAAAAAATCTGGACTTCGCCCAGTACGGAACCTTTGCAACAAATTTATTTGTCGAAACAGGCAGATGGCATTTATCTGCTTCGGGCTGTGATAGACGGAGCAACGGTTGTGAAAAAAATCATGATCAAACGGAACTAAACGGGTTAAAACTAGCCCCAGCTTAATGTTGTAGTTTAGCCAAATTACCGGATAGAAGGAGTGCATCGAAGGGTGTACTCCTTTTTTATTTGTGGTTACAATGAAGCAAATTAAGGTTGTTTAGCACTGTTCAGATTGCATTCATCTCTAAAAAAGCTCTAGCCCTTGGGCGATCTTGCAAGAATCCCTATTTTCACCCATCACTTAACATGGATTAGTTCAAACAAGCACATTCACCAATGAAACCATTTTTACCCATACTCCTGCTCTGCGCGAGTATTGCCCTGCAAGCACAACCTTCGGCTACACCCGCTGCCCAACGGATGCAGAGCATGTTGCAACAACGCAAAGCATTGGAAACCAATTCGCTGGTCAATGGCGTCGAATTCCGCAACATCGGCCCAACTGTACAAAGCGGGCGCATCGTTGATGTAGATGTAAAAGAGGACGATCCCAGCCATTTCTACGCTGCCTTCGCTTCGGGCGGCCTTTGGAAAACCACCAACAACGGCATCAGCTTCGAGCCCCTTTTTGACAAAGAGGCCGTGATGACCATTGGCGACGTGGCCGTCAACTGGAAAAGCAACATCATTTGGTTGGGCACAGGGGAAAACAACTCCAGCCGTTCCTCCTACGCAGGTTCAGGAATGTACAAAAGTACCGATGGGGGCAAAAGTTGGCAATACCTGGGGCTAGAAGAAAGCCACCACATCAGCCGCATCATTTTGCACCCTACCGATCCGAATACTGCCTGGGTGGCCGTATTGGGTCACTTGTACAGCCCCAACAAGGAACGAGGAGTATACAAAACTATCGATGGTGGTAAAACCTGGAAATTGACTCTTTTTGCCAATGAAAATGCGGGCGCTGCCGATCTGGTCATCGACCCTCAAAACCCGAATATTCTCTACGCCGCTACCTGGCACCGCGAGCGCCGGGCCTGGAATTTTGTCGAGGCTGGTGCAGGAACAGGCTTGTACAAAAGTACGGATGGCGGGAACAAATGGACCTTATTGAGTACCCCGACGGCTGGTTTCCCCACTGGTGAAGGAGCAGGCCGGATTGGATTGGCCATCGTTCGTTCTGGAGGTAAAGCAGTATTGTACGCAGCCATTGACAACTACAACCGTCGGGCACCCGAAACGCCCGAAGTACCCGATATGCTCACCAATGCGCAATTGCGCACCATGAGCAAGGAGCAATTTTTGGCTTTGAAAAAATACCAGATCAAAGAATACCTGGCAGGCAACCGTTTTCCGGCGGATCTAACGGTGGAAAAAGTGACCGAGATGATCAAATCGGACAAGGCAAAACCAGCAAGTTTGGTTGAATTCACCGAAGATGCCAATTCTCTGTTGTTTGAAACGGATGTAGTTGGCTTGGAGATTTACCGCTCCGATGACGAAGGCAAATCCTGGAAACGCACCCACAAGGATTACCTCGATCAGGTGTACAGCAGCTATGGTTACTACTTTGGTCAGGTGCGGGTCGCTCCAAATGACCCTAATAAAGTATACGTTTACGGGGTGCCAGTCTTGCGCTCCAATGACGGTGGAAAAACCTTCCGCAGCATCGACGACGACAATGTACACAGTGACCACCACGCCTTGTGGATCAATGGCAAACGCCCGGGGCACCTCATTTTGGGGAACGACGGGGGCATCAACATTTCCTACGATGATGGCGAAAACTGGGTACACTGCAATACGCCTGCCGTGGGCCAGTTTTATTACATCAATGTGGACATGGCTACGCCTTACAATGTGTATGGCGGTTTGCAGGACAACGGCGTTTGGATGGGCCCCAGCACTTATCAAGCGGGTAGCGGCTGGTATTCCAGCGGACAGTATCCCTACAAGCGCATCGGCGGTGGCGACGGAATGCAGGTAATGGTGGACACTCGTGACAATGCCACAGTGTATTCTGGTTCTCAATTTGGTAGCTATACCCGCCAGAACACCCGCACCGGAGAGCGCAAGTTCATCACGCCTCGCCATAAATTTGGTGAGCGCCCCTTGCGTTGGAACTGGCAGGCCCCGATTCATTTGTCGGTACACAACCAGGATATCCTGTACATGGCTTCGAACAAGCTGCATCGTTCATTTAACAAAGGAGATAATTTTGAAGCAATTTCCGATGACTTGACTCAAGGAGGAAAAAAAGGGGATGTGCCCTTTGGCACCTTGAGCTGCATCCACGAATCTCCGCTTAAATTTGGCTTGCTCTACACAGGTTCAGACGATGGTCTGATCCACGTCAGCCGCGATGGTGGCGTGAGTTGGAAACTGATCACCAATGGTCTGCCGAAAGACCTCTGGGTGGCGCGCATTCAGGCTTCTAGTTTTGTGGAAGGCCGGGTTTATGTGGCCCTTAACGGCTACCGTTACGACGATTTTGCCCCTTACCTCTACATGTCAGACAACTATGGTGAAACTTGGACGGCGATTGGCAAAGATCTTCCGATGGAACCGCTCAACGTAGTGAAAGAAGACCCGGTGAATCCTGATCTCTTGTACGTTGGGTCTGATCATGGCTTGTACATTTCGCTGGATCGGGGCAAAAGTTTCCAATTGATGAACAATGGTTTGCCCGCTACTCCGATACACGATGTCGTGATTCACCCGCGTGAACGCGAGATCGTGGTCGGTACGCATGGTCGCTCTTTGTACGTCGGCGAAGCCAAAGAAATGCAACAACTCAAAGCGGATGTGCTGGCGAGCACCATCAAGGCATTTGAGCCGGATGCACCGCGCTGGTCGCCACGCTGGGGGGCGGTATTTGCAGTTTGGGCCGATACGGGCAAAGCCGAAATGAAATTCCCCGTGTACGTCAATGCTGCGGGGAAAGTGAAAATCAGCATCAAATCAGATGATGTGGTGCTAAAAACATTTGACGCGGACGCTAAAAAAGGGCTGAATTACCTGAGTTACAACCTGACCATGGATGCGGACAAAGCTTCGGTCATGGATCAAAAGCTGAACAAGGCACGCAAGGACGATGAGCGGCCTACGACCTTGAAAGCTGCGAAAGATGGCAAAATGTATTTGCCGCGCGGGGATTACAAGGTGGTGCTGAGTAAGGACGGGAAGGAGAGTGAGGTGAAATTGAGCTTGAAATAGCGCGAGGTTTTTATTTTCACAAAGAACACAAAGGCAGCACAAAGGACACAAAGTTAGACGTTGACAACGTTCTCGCTTGGTGTTTCTTGTGCTGCTTTTTTTATTTTAAAGATTTACGTTGGTATACACTATAAAACTCACCTTCTTCTCGAAGCGAATCAATAACTTTTAGCAGATCGTTTTTGGAATGTTCTGATAACCACGATGCAATTTCTTTTTTGGCTACCAAGTAATGGTGTAAAGTGATTTTGGAATCCTTGCGATAAAATTTTCTTGGACGATCTATGGTGCGTAATTTTTTAATTGGCCATCTCGACACTGTGTCTAAAGCGTTTTGCTCATAGGTTCCTGTGTTATTGAACTGAAGTGCTAAGCCTTCATCAAACCAGCATGGTAGTTTTTGATAATATACCCACCAATTTTTTCCTAATCTAGCAAACAACTCTGTATGACATAATTCATGACTAATGATCCCCACATATAAGCCATCGTTAGGCAGGATGACGTAAGAACCCAAACGAGTCAATGCAGGCACCCCTTTCATCCCATATTTTGAGTAAGCCTTTTCATTATGGCAATAAATAATTGTGGCCTCATTGCTAAATCCTGCCCAGAATTTTTCAACCTCATTTTTTGAGCGCTTAAAAACGTAAACCAACGTTTTCAAAGTCTCTTCAGGAGTATCTTTACTAACGAAAATCGGAGTATTTTCAACAACAATCCTTCTAAATTCCTTGCTTTGTGACACCGAAAGGCAACGCAAATCGCGTTGGTGAAACCTAAGTATAAGTCCAATTGCGAATGAGACGGATAATAAACTAAATATTACAAGTTTCTTCTTCATCTCTCTTCAGTGCTGGCGCTGGTACAAGTCTCCAGACTTGTACCAATATCAGCACGTCTCTGACGTGTGTGTTACTCAATATTTTTACACTGCTTGTGCGTCAGAGACGCGGAAATATTGGTACAAGTCTGGAGACTTGTACCAGCTAAGCTGCGTCTGAGTCGCTGCGGCAGCCTCAACCTCCCTCAACTTTCTCAACCTTCTCAACTTAAAAAATCATATAATCGTCGCCACCCTTTCCCCCATCACACTGATGCTGTGCGCCAGATCATAATGATCCGTAATCAAATGATCGATCATGTCGCCCATTTGTGAGCAGGAGTATACCGTATCCAGATGTAATTCCGCCGTGCCAATGCCTTTCTCCAGGGCGTTGCGCACTTTGTGGCGCACCACCGATGCTTCTTCGTACAACTTAAAATGGTCCAACATCATCGCTACCGAAAGAATGGTCGCAATGGGGTTGGCTATGTCTTCACCAGCAGCGCGTGGAAAAGAACCATGAATGGGTTCAAACAGCGGTGTCCCGTCACCCACTGAGGCGGAAGGCAACAAACCAATCGAACCCGTAATTGCGCTCGCCTCATCTGAAAGTATATCCCCAATCAAATTATCGGTCAAGATGACGTCGAATTCTTTGGGATTCAAGACAATTTGCATGGCCGCGTTGTCGGCGTTCAGGTACTCCAGCTTTACCGTTGGATAATTTTGGGCCATTTTGCCCACCATTTCCCGCCACAAGAGGGAGGTTTCCAACACATTGGCTTTCCCCACCAGGGTCAATTTACCCCGTCTTTTGCTGGCTTGTTTAAATGCCAAACGGGCAATTCGCTCGATTTCACGGGGGTGATAAGTGGTGACATCGTAAGCGCTGCCATCGGGATTGCGGCCTTTTTCTCCAAAATAAATGCCACTGGTCAATTCTCGATAAATGATGAAATCAACGTTTTTAATCCGTTCTTTTTTGAGGGGAGAAAGATGCAGGAGCGAATTGACGGTGCGTACCGGGCGGATGTTGGCAAACAGACCCAGTTTTTTGCGCAATTGCAGCAATCCTTGTTCCGGGCGGGTTTGTACTGTGGTTTGATCATCGTATTTGGGATCACCAACGGCCCCAAATAGAATGGCATCACAACGTTGTACGCCCTCTAGGGTATGAGCGGGTAGGGGAGTGCCATATTTTTCGATGGCGGCTGCTCCAATATCGAAATAGTGCAATCGGAATTGGTGATGGAATCGGTCAGCAATGGCTTCCAGCACTTTGACGCCTTGTTCAACTACTTCCGGGCCGATGCCATCGCCGGGAAGTATGGCAATTTTCTTTTCCATGGGATACGCTATAATTTGTCAGTAAAAAGGACTAAAAAATAATTCAGTTGAGAAGTTGAGGGGTTGAGAAGTTTATGCTACCGCAGCGACAGTCCAAACTTCTCAACCCCTCAACTTCTCAACTTTTTCATTAGACGCAATAAAATAGAAAAAGGTTTCCTTTTTGGCAACACCAAAATGGGAAACCTTTTTCTTTCCTAAAGAACGAATGAAAAGCTGACAATGCGTCTTAAGGCAAAGTAAAATTTTGGTAATATTTGCTGAGGGCAAAAAAAATAAGTGTTTCATTTTGCCAAAGGAATAGATAAGTAAACGCTTCATTTTAAGTTTCTTATCTATTCCTTTGGCTCAGAGAAAATGAAACACTTATTTTGCCCCAAATTTAGATAACTGTTGCCATTTCTTTGGCTTCGGCAATAATGTGCTCCAGATCGTTGTCGTCGATCTCTTTTTTGCGGTCGGCCCATTCCAAAAACTTGCCGTAAGTGACGTCTAATTCGTCTTTGGTCAGGTTGGTACCAATTTCTTTGGCACGGAAAGCGAGAGCGGCGCGACCACTGCGGGCGGTCAACACAATTTTGGACTGATCCACACCTACTTCCAGCGGATCAATGATTTCGTAGGTTTCACGCTGCTTGATCACCCCATCTTGGTGGATACCCGAAGAGTGCGCAAAAGCATTCGCACCTACAATGGCCTTATTTGGCTGTACAGGCATGCCCATGCGGTCGCTGACCAATTGGCTGGTAGGATTCAACAACTTGGAGTTGATGCCCGTAGTGAAGCCCAGATAAGGGTGTTGGCGCAAAATCATCACTACTTCTTCGAGGGAAGTGTTGCCAGCGCGTTCGCCAATCCCGTTGATGGTGCATTCTACCTGGCGCGCCCCATTTTGTACACCCGCAATCGAGTTGGCAGTAGCCAGCCCTAAATCGTTGTGACAATGGGTGGAAAGGGTACAATTGTGGATCCCTTTAACATTCTCGTAGAGGTATTTGATTTTGAGGCCGTACTCCTCCGGCAGGCAATACCCGGTGGTATCGGGGATGTTCAAAACTGTGGCACCAGCAGCCACTACGGCTTCGATGACCCTGGCGAGGTACTCATTGTCGGTACGCCCTGCATCTTCCGCATAAAATTCTACATCCTCAACGAAGGATTTAGCGTATTTTACGGCCGCTACGGCGCGTTCGATGATTTCCTCGCGGGTGGCTTTGAATTTGTGGAGGATGTGTGAGTCTGAAGTACCGATGCCCGTGTGGATACGTGGGCGTTTGGCGTATTTCAGAGCCTCAGCGGCAGTTTTGATGTCTTTTTCCACCGATCGGGAAAGCCCACAAACAATGGGGTCTTTCACGGCTTTACAAACGGCTTCCACCGATGCAAAGTCACCCGGACTGGAAATGGGAAAACCCGCCTCGATCACATCAACGCCTAGTTTTTCCAGGGCCAATGCCAACTCAATTTTCTGTTCCGTGTTCAACTTACACCCTGGAACCTGTTCCCCATCCCTTAAGGTGGTATCAAATATGTAAATCCTGTTGCTGCTCATTAGTGCGGATTTTGTATGTTTGCTGTCTTCAAAGATATTTTGTTGCTTAAGCGGCTTAAAATCAAAATCAAAAATTAGTACAAGTCGGTAAACAACATTGTATTCCGAAAGTTGTTGACGCTTAATCGATTAATAAAATCGAATCTACAATGCCTAAACAAAAAACTGATGACCTTGTGGCGTTGATCCGCTCCCTTACGCGGGCCGAAAAGAGGCATTTTCGCTTGTTTGTGAAACGAAATCAGTCTTCCGAAGACATTCTGTTTCTGCAACTTTTTGATTTTTTGGAAAAACGTGGCGAGTACGAAGAGGATGTTATTCTGAAAAAAATCCCCGAAGTCAAAAAGAGCCAACTCTCCAACCTCAAAGCGCATTTGTACAAGCAACTACTGACTAGTTTGCGGCTACTGAGTACCAAAAATGCCAACGACATTCAAATCCGCGAAATGGTGGATTACGCCCGGGTGCTCTACAACAAGGGCTTGTACCGCCAGTCGCTGGATATGTTGGAAAAGGCCAAGGGGCGTGCCAAAACGGGCAACTACCACGCCTTGGCTCTGGAAATCCTGGAATTTGAAAAACACATCGAAGGACAATACATTACCCGAAGCATTGAAGGTCGAGCTGATTCCCTGGCGGCCGAGACTTTGGACCTGACCCGCATCATTGAACAAACCCATGCTTTTTCCAACCTAGCGCTACAGTTGTATGGCTTGTACTTGAAAGTGGGCTATGTGCGCAATGAAAAGGACGCTCAGGATGTAAAACAGTTTTTTTACTCCAAATTGCCCAATGCGGATTATAAAAGCCTGGATTTTATGGGCAAGGTGTATTACAACCAGGCGCACATGTGGTACTATCACATGAACCAGGAATTCACATCTTGTTACCGTTATGCCCAGCGTTGGGTCGATTTGTACAAGGAGGAGCCGGAAATGCTGGATTTGCATACGCCACTCTACCTCAAGGGGCTACACAACTTGTTGAGTACCTTGTACAACATGTTGCATTACAATCGCTATGCCGAGGTTTTTGACGATTTGATTCGCTTCCCCGAGCGCTTCGACATGGCCGACGACAACAACATCGAGGGCCTGTTCTTTTTGTTCAAGTACATTCACTCCATCCAGAAACACTTCATTGAAGGGACTTTCAGCGAAGGCATTGCCTTGATCCCCGAGCTGATGGAGATCATCGAAAGTGATCGCTACAACTGGGATCACCACCGCATCCTGGTGTTTTATTACCGGATTGCCTGTCTCTACTTCGGCAGCGGCGACAACGACAATGCGATTACTTACCTCAACTTGATCATCAACCAAAAGAACCCCGATTACCGGGCTGACATTCAGGTTTTTGCCCGTATCCTCAACCTCATTGCACACTTTGAAATGGGCAACGCGCAGTTGGTGGAATATCAGGTGAAATCGGTGTACCGCTTTTTGTCCAAAATGGAGGACATTGGGGCCGTGCATCGGGAGGTTTTCCGCTTTTTGCGGCGCATCCCACGCATGCGCGAGCAGGAATTGCGCAACGAATTCACCTCGCTGCGCGATAAGCTGATCAAGCTGGAAAACGATCCGTTTGAACGTCGGCCATTTATGTACCTGGATATTATTTCCTGGTTGGAGAGTAAAATTGAGGATAAGGAAGTGCAGGATGTGATTCGGGAGAAGTTTGTGGGGCGGAGGTTGCGGTAGGTAGCAATTTGTACCATCAAGTGCTAAAAAAACAACAATTAGCAGTAAAACTCTACATTAAAACAATTTTACTTGCATGAAAGCTAGTTTTTCGTAAATTTGTGTGTCAAAATACCGAGCAGTAAACGATGGAAAAAAACAGTCCAATCAGCAACGACAATGAATACATCATCATACCCAATCCCATTTATGATGTGGTTTTCCGGTATTTGATGTCGGATCACGAAAGTGCGCTGATTGTACTGTCGACTCTGATCAATGAAAAGATAACCAAACTACAACTCGAACCCCTCACTTTTCCAGAGAAAAAAGAGAAATTGAGCGGCGTAGAGTTGCACGACCCCAAGACACAGGACGATATTTACCTGTTTCACCTAGATTTTTCAGCAACCATCGAATTGGCGGATGGATCTGAAGAAATAATTATGATCGAGCTTCAAAAAGCCAGTGAGCCTGAAGACATCTTCCGATTCAAGCGTTACATCAGCAAAAATTTTCAGAAAAAGCGCGAAATAGAAATCACTGATCTGGAAACACAAGCCATCAGAAAGGTAAATCGCCCAGTTCGGCTGGTTCCCATTTTTATCCTCAATTTCCGTATTGAAAACGAAGTCAATGACTTGTTGATTAAAACCAATCGGATCAAAACAGGATTGTTCAAAAATGAAACCCTTAAAAAACACAACGAATTCATTGACAATCTCAGCTATGATATGCTGGTGGTGCAATTACCCAATCTGCACAACATCAAAGAGGAAGATTACATTCACGATGAATATAAAAAAAGGCTATTTGCTCTTTTAAAGCTCTTCGATCAAAAAGAGCGTGTTCGCGGCAATGAGCATCGCTTGCGCTTGATCCGCAAGTTTTTTCCTGGATTTTTGGATCGGGTGATTGCCCGCTTACAAGCCGCAAGCATTGACAATCCTGATTTGGAAGAACAAATGCTGATTGAGGATGAATACCTTAAAGCCCTGATCGATAGGGACAATAAAATTGCCTTTTTTCAAGAGAAATTTGAAATGACTAAAGAAGCGTTGGATTTAGCAAAAGAGCAACTGGAGCAAGAATCAAAGATCCGTCAAGAGAAAGACCTGATCTTGCAAGAGAAAGATCAGATCTTACAAGAGAAAGACCGATTGATTCGAAATTCGGTTAAAATGCTCAAGAGCATTGGCGTTTCAATTGAAGACATTCAAGCGCAAACAGGGTTGTCGAAAGCGGAAATTGATCAGATGTAAGCAAAATATTACTAAAAATCATAACAAGCTTGAATTGATCAATTTCCTACCTATCAGAGTTATTCAACGCAGAAATGATTTTATCGAAAAATACATTAGAAGAATTATCCAAAATGACCATGCAGGTTTTGAGTTTGGTATTTCTTACGATAAATGTTCTTGCACCTAGCCAGCTGCCATTGTGCCACATCCCGTAGGGCGTAATCATCCACCCAAAGCCATAGTCAGTAGTTTTTCCATTCTTTAAGACAGGTGCTAGAAATGCCTCCTGAAGGTTTTTAGGGCTAATTAGTGGGTTAGCGTACCAGAAACCATCCCAAATTACCATGTCTGCCACACTACTATATACTGCACCATCGCCGGCTACGCCATCCACGAAACTAGGTTTTAATTCAATAGCCTTATTTCGCCCTATTTCCAAATCGTCCGTCTTATTCTTGAAGCTTGTATCTGGGGATAGCAAATTCCAAACCCGGGTATTGAGCATTCCCATGGGCTCAAAAATTTCTTTTTGCATGTATGTTTCAAAGGTTAAGCCTGTAACAATCTCAATAATTCGAGCTAAAATAACGTAATTGGTGTTGGAATATTCGAATTTGCCATTGGGCTCACTACGTGCAGTTTTATTTTCCTTGATCAATAAGTCTATGGCGATCTGATTGCTTAAAACGGGGATCGTTTTTTTATGTTTGTAAGCAAGTTTCATATATACATCAGGGATACCTGAGGTTTGATTGAGCAGATGGCGGATACTGACGTTCGGATAAGGGAAATTTGGAATGTATTTCGATACAAGTTCATCATATGCCAGCTTTCCCCTTTCTTTGAGCAACATGATTCCAGCAGCAGTGAATTGCTTTGATACGGATGCCAATTGAAAAGAGGAGTGCTCGTTTAGGGGAACTTCCAGATTGTGATCTGCATAGCCATAAGCTTTGCAAAGTAAGGCCTTGCCATCTTTAGTCATTAAGACTGCGCCGTTGAACTTTCTTTCTCGTTGTAATGCTTCGAACCAATGATCAATTAATTGAATTCGGTCTTCTCTTTCAAGCTGAGAATCTAACTTTAATTTAGGCACTTTGAGGTAAAAGCCTAAAAACCAAATAAGAAAGATCGCAATTATTGCGATGATTCCAAGTGTGATCAATAGTAAGACTTTCATTCTTGGCGTATATTGAATCTTATATTTTTCGCCCAAACACCCCCAATCTCCAAAACTTCCACTTCCACTTCACCAAACTCAAATGCTGTTCCTCCCGAATGGCCTCATCAAAAAACAAGACCCCGATCTGCAACAAATCAATCGACAATTTTACCCGTGGATGTCGCCTTACCTTCTCCCAGCAGCCCTCCATCTCCTTTGACCAATGGATATCCGCAAACACAATCACTGATTTGGCATGGATTTTGGCTAAACTCCACTCGAAATATTGCTCAGCTCTCCCCGCGCGATGATCCCCATCAATGAACAAAAGATCCAATTGCTCTATTTTATTTAAGGCTTCTGGGAAGGTTTTTTGAAAATCCCCCAAAAGGAGTGAAATATTCGAAAATTCGAGCCTTTGGAAGTTCATTTGTGCCACCTCGGCCACATCGGGGCAACCTTCCAGCGTGGTGACCTGTCCATTAGGGGCAGCTGCGGCCATATACATCGTGGACATGCCTAAAGAGGTACCCAGTTCTACGATCTGTTTGGGTTTGTAATGGGCCACCAGACGGAACAATTGCTGGCCGGTCGCTTCAGATACGGCGCTGTACCGTGCGACATTGCGCACGCTGCGCACTTTGGCTCGATTGGCTTTGGAGCCAGCGCCGAGGTCGACGATTTCCAGCGGGAAATTGTTGCGATTGAGGCGGGCACGCATGCGTTCAATGAAAGGGAAAGCGTAAAAAACACGCTCATCTTCCACAATATAATCCACAAAGTCGGCAACAAAAGGCGAATGAACATCGTATTTAGTAGCGGCTTGGAAGTAAAATCGCAAGCAACGAAAGCAGAACCGCAGGTAAAAAAGAAGTAACATCATGCAAATTCAGTTCAAAGCGAAAGATATAATTTGCTTTGGTCTTTGAATACCCTGCGGATGGTCTATTTTTGTTTTTATTCTATTTTGATCAAATAAACCTTGAAATGAAGCGCAAATTTTGCACAATTGTAGCATTCCTGATTGGAATGATGGCTAGCAACTTGATGGCTCAAGCGCCACAAAACTGGTTCCACTTGGATCCTTCCAAAGACGGTGTCCCCGGTATGGCCACTGAATCGATCTACAAACGTTTGCCCAAAACCAAAAAAGGCAAAACTGTGATTGTAGCCGTGATTGACTCCGGTGTCGATTACAAGCACGAAGACCTGAAAGATGTGATGTGGGTCAACGAAGACGAAATCCCCAACAATGGCATCGATGACGACAAAAATGGCTACATCGACGACATCAACGGCTGGAGCTTTCTGGGCAATGCCAAGGGCGAAAATGTGGTACACGACAACCTCGAAGTAACCCGCCTTTACGCGACCTTGAAAAAGAAATTCGAAGGCAAAGACCCGGCGACTTTGAGCAAAAAAGATAAAATTGAGTACGCCAAATACGAAGAATACAAAGCCATAGTGGAAAAAGGCCGCCAGGGTGCGGAAGGCAACCTTAAGCAATTTGCCATGGTCAAAGAAATGTACGATCAGTTGGTGAAAGGTTTGGGAACGGACAACCCCTCCCTCAATGACCTTAAAAAATTCAAAACCACCGATCAACGCCTGAATGGCATCAAAGGGATTTTTGTCCAGGGTATCGAAGCTGGCGAGACGTTCAAAAGTATGGCTGCTCAAATCCTGGAAGCCTACGACCACTACTACAGCCAGTTGAATTACAACTACAATCCTGATTACAATCCTCGTACCATTGTAGGTGACAATTACGCCGATGTCAATGAGCGTTTTTACGGCAACAACGACGTGAAAGGTCCTGATTCCAAGCACGGCACTCACGTTGCTGGCATCATCGGTGCCAAACGTGGCAACAACATCGGCATGGACGGAGTAGCGGATAACGTCCGCATCATGTCCGTTCGCACTGTGCCTGATGGAGACGAGCGCGACAAAGACGTGGCCAACGCCATTCGTTACGCCGTCGACAATGGAGCTACCGTAATCAACATGAGCTTCGGTAAGGGATATTCTCCCAACAAACCAGCAGTTGACGCAGCAGTGAAATATGCGATGGAAAAAGACGTGTTGCTCATCCACGCAGCGGGTAACGATGGCAAAAACCTGGATTTGACCAACAATTACCCCAACGACCATTTTGAGAAAAAAGGCAAACCTGGCAAAAAATCAGCGACCAACTGGGTTGAGGTAGGCGCCTTGAACGCAGACTTGGGTGAAAACATGGCGGCAGAATTTTCCAACTACAATCCCGAATACGTTGATGTATTTGCTCCAGGTGCAGAAATTTACGCAACTACGCCTGAAAATACATACGAAAACCTCCAGGGCACCAGTATGGCTGCGCCGATGGTAGCAGGGGTCGCAGCGATCCTCCGCTCATATTTCCCCGACCTTGCTGCTGATCAGATTAAAGAGGTCTTGATTGCTTCTTCAGTCAAACAAAACCGCAAGGTGATCAAGCCTGGCACGGAAGATGAAAAGGTTGACTTTAGCAGCCTCAGCAAAAGTGGCGGCATCGTCAACGTGGAAAAAGCCGTAGAATTGGCCGCCAAAACGGTCGGTAAAAAGAAAGGTGTTCAGCGGATTTTGGTAGCGGGAGATTTGGCTCCGGCACCAAGGCCGATTCCTTGATTAAATGAAAAATGAAAAATGAAAAATGAAAAACGTTTACACCATTTGGATTTCATCGTTTGGTGTATTTTTTTCATTTTTCATTTTTCACTTTTCCTTTTTCCTTTTTCATTTTTCCTTTTT
>JAIYAV010000179.1 GCA_027488855.1 Saprospiraceae bacterium | reverse complement strand
AAAATTGGCGCGACAAAAAGATATACAATGTGCCCCATTTTGTGTTTACGACCAGCGGCAGAGCCGCCAAACGTCTGTAGCATATAGATCGAACAGTGCATTTAAGGTGCGTAGCACCGGAACAGAAGAAAAGTTGCGGTGCTACGCACCTTAAAATCTACCTTCGTTCCCCTACCTCTACAGACGTTTGGCGGCTCTGCCGCTGGTCAACTCATTTGGCGCTATTGCTTGAATATAACTTTTTGGCACTTCGCCTTTATAAAACTTAGAGTCGGTCGACAGAGTTCTAAAGTTCCAGGGTTTGGTTGAACTTTGGAACCCTCGAACTTTGGAACCTTGTTATGAGTTATGAGTGTAAAGCTTCACTTCATCTTCTTCAACAGTTCACGCGCTTCCTTGACGAAAGAACTATTCTCATTCTGCGCGATGGTTTTTAATTTGGAGTCACAAGCGGCGTCCCATTGCTTTGCTTTCAGGCAAGCCAACAAAGCATACCACTCCCCTTTTTCTTTGAATTTGGTTTCATTGGAATTGGCCGCTATTTCAAAAGCTTTTTTAGCTGCGCTGAAATTTTTCAAGCCTACTAAAGCGTGGCCAAGGTAGAATTGTGCCTCTACATACAAGGGGTCGCCTTCAGGAATCCGGGCGAAACCATGTACGGCATCCGCGTAACTTTCTTCAGCCAGAGCAGTTTTACCCGCAGTTAAAGCATTTTGAGGTACCGCTCCACCACGCATGCTCGACTCAGTTGGTGCTTCGTAATAGCTCGCAAACAATTCATCACTGCTTGGTGCAGGCATCAAAAACGGGCGGGCAAAAAAGACCAGCAGCAAAACTGCCGCAGCAGCGCTCAGGATAAACATACCCCGGCGCAAGGAAATAATCCGGCCACCAGAAGTAGCGCGATTGCCTTCCTGTTCCCATTTTTTCAAGTCACTACGCAGGCTTTCTTCCACCCCGTAATCCAGTGCGCTCAAACTCAGGCGGTATAACTCTTCGGCCTTGCGCAACTCATCGTTGCTGCCGAGTTCCCGTTCAAAGCTTTGACGATCGCCTGTCGACAATTCCCCAGCATGGTACTGGTCGATTCGTTCGTAATAGTTTTCAAGCTTCATAACACATCTTTAAGTTGTTCGACCATGCCTGGATTTTTTTCCAGGAATTCCATCAAGGCCAAGTGGCAGCGGTACTTAATTTTGCGGGCGTTAGCCTCGTTGCTGAGTTGCAGGGTTTCTGCAATTTCCGCCATTGAGTACGACAATTTCCACATCTCCAACACTTTGCGACATTGTTCACCGAGTTGATCAAGCAGGTGGCTGAGTAAGTTTTTCCGTTCTTCGGTGCGGAAGGTCACCTCTGGAGTTTCCAGATCGGGTTCTTCCTGCGCTGGTTTAATGGGATCGACCAGGGATACACGTTCTTGTTTGCGCATTTGGTTCATCCACAAAAAACGACAAATCGAATACAGGTAACCTTTTACGGGTGCTTCACCCCGGAATTTATCTTCCCGGATGTTGCGATCCAGCACAATGATTCCTTCGTGAAACATATCGGTACCATCTTCTTGGTTGCCCCGATTGTTTCTGACGAATGAAACGACGCGCTGCTGCAATTCTTTGTCGTCGTACAACCAACGGATTGCCGTTTGTCTTACGGTGCCGCCATTTTTGATCGCCGCTACTAATGACTCGTTCGTGTAGGTGATGGCGTTCATGGAGTAGGTGTTTTTAAGCAGAATAATGTGCCAGGTTTGTCGATAAATTTTAGCAAATCGTCCATTTATTCTTTTTGAAGGCGTAAGAAGTCTACAGAACCTCTTCTTCACCTAAGTACAAGAATGCAGACCATAGGGTTTATTTTTGCGAAAATAACTATTTTGCCCATGTGCAAGGGACAAACAAGTTCAGAAACGTTGATAAATGAGGAAGCATTGTATTTTGTTGGTGGGTTTTCTGCTTGGGGCTGGACTGGGCTGGGGGCAAAATCAAGCCCTGGACAAGCTACAAACAGCCCAAACACTTTTTGATTCCCTTCGTTATCAGGAAGCTGCAAGCCTGGCCAAAGGTGTTTTAAGTGCCCAAAAGAACCCTGAAATAAATGCACAAGCCCTGATTTTGTTGGGCGACATCGCCATTGAACAAGCCGATTTTCCCAACGCCAAGGCCTACTTTTTACGCAGTCTTAAACAACTACAAACGTTTCAAAACCAAGGTCACCCGCTCATCGCCCAGGCCTGGAACAACCTGGGGGAATACGAACTCAAATTGGACAATTTCGGCCAGGCCATTCAGTGGCACCAAAACGCGCTCAAGCTCCGCACGAAGTTGTTTGGCGAAAACCACGAAAAAACCGCCGATTCCTACAACAACATTGGCAATTGCCAGCTCAAATTGGGCGATTATGCGGGTGCACGGCGCATGCACCAACAAGCCCTGCGCATCCGCCAGGCCATCCTGCCCCCCAATCACGCCGACATTGCAGTGAGCCACAATAACCTGGGCAATTGCGCCTATTTCATCGGTGATTTTCAGGAGGCGGCCCGTGAATACCGCGCGGCGTTGGCAATCCGGGAAAAAACCTTTGGCCCCAATCATTTAAAGGTTACCCCTGCACTCAATAACCTGGGTAAAATATTGCACGAACTAGGGCAATGGGATCAGGCTCAGGCCTTATTTGAAAAAGTGTTGGCCATTCGCCGAAAGGCATACGGAGATAAAGACCCTGCCTTGGCCCCTACCTTCGAAAACATTGGTGAAGTGCTGCTGGAAAAAGGGGACTATCCTGCTGCGATCCCGTACCTGCAACAGGCAGTTTTTCTTTATGGCGGCCCCAAAGATCCTGCCAGTGCGCCCGCCTGGCATAAAATCGGCCTTTGTTACCAGCGATTAGGCGATTACGATCTGGCAGTGCACCATCACCTCGACGCCTTGGGGCCGATCGAATCTTTGTACAACGATCCCGTCTTTGCCGCCACGATTTACAGCAACATCGGGGTTTGTTATTTGCAAAAACAGGAGTACGCTCAATCTATTCTCAATTTCAAAATTGCCGCCAGTAAGCTGCATCAAAACCTCCCCCAGGGGCACCCCGATTTGGCACAAATCCACAACAGCATGGCCGTTGGGTACATCCAACAGGGTTTTTTGGATAGCGCTGGTATTCAGAGTCTTTTGGCCATTCAAGCCCTACAACAAATCGGACAAATGCAGGGCTTGGGGTACGCTCAGGTATTGCGCACCCGGGCTGAAATCCTCTTGCAACAGGGTAAAATATACGCAAGCAGTAAGTTGTTGCAAGAGGCCTTAAGCGCCCTAGCCTACCAGCCTGGCGAAACCCTCTGGGGCAGTGAAATCACTCTGGAAGTGATGAAGGTATTGGCCCAACAAGGCCGTACTTGGAAAGCAGTAGCCTTGAGCAGCAAGTCGCCTAAAGCAGTATTGCACTGGCAAAAAAAGGCAGCCCAAGCAAATCTTGAAGCCATACGTTTAATGGGTTTTTTACGCCACCAGTTGAGCAGCTTAGGTGCCCGACAGTTGTGGTTGCAACAACAATACGTGTTGTACCGTGAGGCTACCGATTTGTATTTTCGCATTTGGCAAAAAAGTGGCCAGCATACTTACCTCGAAAAAGCTTTTTTGCTCAGCGAAAAAAGCAAAGGGGTGCAGTTGCTAGAGGGGATTCAACAAAGCCAATCCAATGCTCAAACCAAGATCCCCAAAGACTGGGCGAAACTGGAGCAAACCATACTGGGTCGCCTGGCGGAATTGGAAAGTGAAAAAATCACCAGCCCGAGTAAGGTCGCGCAGTTGGATCGCAGCATGCTGGGTTTGATGCAAAGACTGGATAGTTTGCAAAAAGTGATCCGCCGTTGGCAAGAAAAAAAAGGCATTAGGTCGGTTACCGATACGACTTATAGCGCCTCTTTTTTACAAAAACGCTGGCTACAGCCCAAACAGGCGCTTCTGGAATATTTCGAAACAGAGAGTAGCCTGCTGGTATTTGTCTTGACCACCCGGGGCCTAAAAGGTTTTGCCTTACCCAAGTCGCAGTCACTGGTGCAAGAAGCCAAAAGTTTTCGGCAACTCTTGCGCAAATACCCAGCGCTCAATGGTGCCGCACTCGACAGCAATTTGTTGGCCTGGTGTCAGTTGTCGCATTCCTTGTATGGCGCAGTTTTTAAACCGCTACAAAGTGCTTTAAAAGACAGTGAATCCTTGATCATTGTAGCCGATGGATCTTTGAGTTACTTGCCCTTTGAGGCGCTGTTGACCAAAATGCCCCAAAACACGAGTTATTTTAAAAGCCACGCTTATTTGTTGCGCCAATACGCCATTCAGTATAGCTACTCGGGGAGTTTGTCCTGGGAGTTGTCGCGCAAAAGCCGCACCCGCTGGTTTAGGCCCGGGATATTGTCGATGGCACCTGATTTTCGGGGGCATGGCTTGGGTTTGGGGGTTTTGTACAACAGCCAAAAGGAAGCGGAAGCGCTGGGCAAATTGTGGGGAGCGAAAGTAATCACGGGTCGCAGTGCTACCCTGGAGGCTTTCCAAAAATTTGCGCCCCGTTATCCCATCCTGCATTTGGCCACTCACGGCAAATATTTTATCAATGTGGACAATTATTCGGCCCTCGCTTTTGCGGAGCTAAAAGACACCATCAGCAATGAATACCTCTATACTCGTGACCTCTACGCCATGCGATTGCCTACCGAACTGGTGGTGCTGAGCGCCTGCGAAACGGGCACTGGGGATTACCATTCTGGCGAAGGCGTCATCAGTTTGGCGCATGGTTTTATTCATGCCGGGGCCAAAAGTGTGGTGAATACGCTCTGGAGTGTCGATGATGCGCGAACGGCGGAGCTGGTGGTCGACTTTTTTACCTTGTTGAAAAAGGGGGAAAGTCGGGATCGGGCGCTGCAACAGGCCAAATTGAACTTGTTGGAAAATCGACCCCATGATGAGGTGCATCCGTATTTTTGGGCGGGGTTAATTGGGATTGGGGCGACGGAGGCGGTGTATGATCCAATGGGGAAGTACATTGGTTTGGCGGGAGTTTTGTGCTTGTTGCTGGGTTTGGCTTGGGTTTGGTTTCGGTATCTTAAGCCTCGGTTTTTTGTTCAAATTTCCTAAGTACTGGATCAGTTCCAACGCAAACTGATAAAGTGCAGCTTCGCTGCTTGATTTATTTACCACGACGATCACGACGATCACGACGTTTTTGCGCTGCGCGCTTTTACGCCTTCGGCATGGAGCGACATTAATTAGGAGAACGGATGACGCGGATTAAAGCGGATTAGAACGGATAGATTTTAGGCAACCACAAATTGATCCGTTTTAATCCGCGTCATCCGTTCTCCCATTGTTGTCGCTTTTGGCAAAAGTGGCGAAGCCTCGCCTGTGCGCAGCACTAAAACGTCGTGATCGTCGTGTACGTCGTGGTGAATGATCATTTTGGCGCAGCCAAAATCAAATCCTTATTGTTTCAAATTAGAACTATTTGCGCCTGCGGCGGACAACTTTTCAATTAGCCACAAAGGCGCTAATTTGTAACTTTTTCGTTTCCATTGCATTCTGCATACACAAACCAAACCCAATTCTTATGCAAAATGCACTGCTCATCCTTGTAACAATCACCTGCTTTTCAACAACTGTACTTGATGTTAAAAAGCCACAAGTCGCCATATCCACCAGAGAATGCAATTACCTATATCAGGGTGTAAACAACCCAGTTACCATTGTAGCTCGGCAAAATCAGGCTGTACAGGCCAATCAAATTACCGCAGAAATTGACACTTATGACAGTGATGAGGTTTTTTATGCCCAGATTAAAGGCGAAAACGGAGAATTTTTGATCAATCCCAAACAAGATGGCCGATTGACTTTGAAAGTAAAAACCCAGGATGGCGTATGGGTAAAAAAATTCCATGTGCGCCCTATTGAAGCCACCCCTAGAATCGGTGGTGTAAACAACGGCAAGTTGGGTATCGGTGCATTTAAAGCACAAGCTGGAGTCATTCCCGTCCTTGAATGTTGTGGCTTCGATGCTCGCTGTGATATTGTCGAATATTCCATCATCAAGATCAGTAAAGATGGAGTTGTTCAAAGGGCCAAAAATATGGGCGGGAGATTCAACGACTCCATTCGCCCGCTGATCGATAGCGCCCAACCCGGTGATATTTATTGGTTCCGAAAAATCCTGTGCCGTTGCCCTGGCAATATAGCTGAACATGAAACATCCGATATAGCCATCGACATTGAATAAAGCAGGGTCAAATATTCCTCTATCTTTTTCCAAATAATATTTCAGTTTATTTGTTTTTCAACAAACATAAATCCAACCAAAAGGCATTTTTTTACAATTAAATCTTTTTTTTATCCCCCATTTTTTTCTCTTCCTTTTGTCCAGTTTTTTTGGCAACTTTGTCAATCTATCAGTTACATCACGTCCTTTTTTTTACTCGCCAAAGATTAGATTGCTATTCCAGCACCGACCAAATTCGGAAAGAATTTTTTTTTTCATCAAAACATACATTCATCATGAATAACTCGAATCTGAGTCGACGCAGTTGGCTGCGCTCCTCCCTTGTCATTGCTTCTGGTGCAGCGGTAGCGCCTGCCGCTTTGGGTCGCACTACTTTTGCTACGGATCAAGCCAGCCTTTGGGCCGAGCAAAGCCGCCTCAAAGAAATTGACTTCCGTCTGCCGCTGATCATGCCGCCTAGTGTGGCGCGTTTGAATGCCAACGAAAACCCCTTTGGCCCATCGCCCAAAGCCCGTTTGGCCGTCATCGAATCTGCCATCAATGGCAACCGCTACGCACATGGCGAAGCGACCAAGCTGCGCAAAATGATCGCCGAAAGAGAAGGCGTGAGTGAAGAGTACATCATGATGGGCCCTGGCTCGACCGACTTGTTGGAAAAAGTGGCCATTACGCACTTCCTGGAAGGTGGCAACATCGTTTCAGCCGATCCAGCCTACATGTCGTTGATCAATACCGCCAAGGCATTTAAAGCGACCTGGAAAAATGTGCCGCTGAAAAAGGACTGGTCACACGATTGCGCGGCCATGGAGAAGGCCATCGACGCCAACACCAAACTGGTGTATGTCTGCAACCCAAACAACCCAACTGGCTCAATCACCGACGCTGCTGAGTTGCGGGCATTTTGCAACAAAGCCGCAGATAAAGCACCCATTTTTGTAGACGAAGCTTACCTGGACTATTTGGATAACCCAATGGCTTCCAGTATGGTGGATTTGGTCGCGAAGGGCAAAAACGTGATTGTGGCGCGTACCTTCAGCAAAATCCATGGCATGGCCGGCTTGCGCATTGGTTACATCGTAGCACTGCCCAAAACCCTGGAAAAAATCGAGAACATGGTGCGTGGCAACATGGGCATGTGTATCACCTCCGTAAATGGCGCCATTGCCAGTATGGAAGACAAAGAATTCCAGGAGCGTTCCCGGAAACTGACTGCCGAAGGCCGCGAATTCATTTGTGCGGAACTCAAAAAAGCAGGCTTCAGCTATGTGCCTTCTCACACCAGCTTTGTGTTGTTCCCCATCGTGATGAACGGCAAGGATTTCCTGAAAAAAATGTACGATTCTGGAGTAGCGGTGCGCTCTTTCGAGGTAGACGCCAAAACGTATTGCCGCGTGAGTGTAGGTTTGCCGGATGAACTCAAGTTGTTTACTGATAGTTTGAAAAAAGTACTGGCGTAAGCAGGTATTTTTTGGTTGTCCTTTTAACTAAAGCACATGAACATCGCATTGCAAAAGGCCATCGGGCTTTTGGCTTTGATCGCCATTGGTCTACTTTTGAAACCCAAAATCAAAAGTAAAGAACAAGCCGATGGCCTCAAGATCATCATCCTGAGTTTGGCCTTACCCGCCACCATTTTTATTGCCCTGCTCAAAACAGAGGTGCACATAGAGCTGATCAGTTTGCCCATTTTGGCCTTGGTATTCAATTTGTTGTTGTTTGGTTTGTGTTACGTTTTGCTGCCTTATATGGGCATTGAACGGGGCACGCCGGATTTCCGCACCTTGTTGATGATGATTCCGTCATTGGCACCGGGCTTGTCCTGTTTCCCCATTTTGGCGGAATACCAGGGCGATCAGGCGGTGGCTTGGGCTGCGTTGGGCGATTTGGGCAATAAGGTTTTTGTCCTGATTATTCTGTATTTGTTGGCGATGCGTTGGTACTACCGCTTTTTTCCCAGCGAAAATGTGTCCACCTCCGCCAAAGTCAAAGACCTGTTGTTGACCTTGGTCAGAGAGCCGGTCAATATTGTGCTGGTTTTTGCCTTGTTCTTCCTCAGCATTGGTTGGCATCTGGACAATTTACCTACGTTTTTGCAAGATGTGGTGCTCAAAATTGGGGCCATCATGACGCCCTTGGTGCTCTTGTACATCGGCATCTCGGTACAACCGCGTTGGGCGGAGTTGCGCATGATTGGAGGCTTATTGCTGCTGCGGGCGGGATTGACTTTGCTGATCAGTGGCATCTTTTTGAGCATTGCTCCGGCGATGAGTCCAGCTGCCGCAATTTTGGCGGTGGTGTTTCCTCAAAGTGCAGTGAGTTTTTGGCCTTTTGCGCACATTGCAGCTGTTCATGGGCTCGAATCAGAAAAAAAAGTGGCTAATCGGATTTTTAACCCCGGTCTCGCCTTGAATTTTATCGCTTTGTCTTTACCGTTTTCTACGTTGTTTATTTTGTTGATCTGTACCATTGGGGTGCCCGCTACACAACCAATTTCACTTGGTTTTGCGGGCATTCTGATGGTTGCGGTTGCGCTGCTGCCTCCGTTGTTGCGGCGGGTTCGACTGCCGAAGATGGAAAAGGAGGTAGAGGTGATGGTTGAAAATTGAGGTGTGTGCCCCAAATGCAAGATTTAGCGTTTTCGGTAAACCACCATTTTGTCTTTGCTCTAAACCTCCCGAAAGTGGAAAACTTTCGGGAGGTAAATTCCAGATCTGCTGGTAATGAACCCTTACTGCTCCTTTGTTCAGCTTTTCGAGTACCGATTCATTCCATCATTTTTTTCTTTTCAAAATCAAAGGTTTAGGCAATAATTGTAAAAAAATCAAAAAAAATCTACCGAAAAATTTGTTTTTCCCCAGCCCACTGTATTATCTTTGCGCACGCTGAAACGAAAATGAGTCATCAAAAACATTTCAGCGCAAGGCACCACACACTCACCCCACACACCCCACTCACCCCACACACCCCACACACCCCACACACCCCACACACCCCACACACCCCACACACCCACACCCCATTTCGCGGATGTAGCTCAGCTGGTAGAGCGCAACCTTGCCAAGGTTGAGGTCGCGGGTTCGAATCTCGTCATCCGCTCAAAAAGGAAGTTAAAAACTTAGGTTTTTGGCTTCCTTTTTTTGTTTTGGGGAATTTGCTTAGCATTCGATTTTATTTAAATTTTTTCCCGGATTAGCAGGAACGTTTGCACTGAATTCGTGGTTAAGGAAAAAGATTCATCACGCCATTTTATATTCACCGTTACCCATTATTTTCACTTATGCAATCTCAAATTACTTCAATCCTCAAAGTCCTCGCACTCGCTGAGCGCCTTAAATTTGAACTCAGACACAGCTATACTTCCAGCGGCAGACAAGAAAGTGTAGCAGAACACAGTTGGCGCATGGCCCTAATGGCTGTATTGATTGAACCTTTGTTGAAACAGCAAGTCGACACGGCTAGAATGTTAAAAATGATCATTATCCACGATCTGGTTGAAGCCGAAGCTAAAGATGTGTCCGCTCTGGATGTACTACGTAACCCGGCAATCAAACAACAAAAGATTGAAAGGGAACAACAGGCAATTGAAAACCTGCGTGCCATGTTGCATGAAACCAATGGGCAAGAAATTTATGACTTATTTTATGAATTTGAAGCAAAAGAAACCTATGAAGCCAGGGTAGCCAATGCACTTGACAAATTGGAAGTTCAATTGCAACACAATCACGCTGATTTTTCGACCTGGGAAGAAATTGAATACGATATGACTTATATGATGGATAAACACGTATTATTCGACCCAACTTTATTCGAACTCAAGTCTCAAATTGAAATGGAAGCCGAACTCAAAATGCAAACAAACGGAGTTGACACGGTTGCCATAAAACAAAGGGTATTCGGTGGGTTTGAGTCATGACAAAATCCATCCTCAAATTCCAATTCAAAAGTGCCATTAAACGTGGTACCGGCCGGGCTCAGCTCATCTTGCAAGCTCACCCCAAGCTCAATGTTTCCAAGGCCATCATCAAAGCAGCGCTCCACAACCACTCCTACGACAATCAAGCAGAGGGTAGCCGGGCTGATTATGTCTTTGAACTCATTCAATTGTCTAAACACCAGACTAAAATCCGTAGGGCCGTCCTTAAAGCTTTGGCGCGAGAAAAAAAAGACTATTGGGCCTTGGATCAACTGTTTGAGCTTGCCGCTTTGTACGCCCAGCAAGGAGATGAAGCAGCCCGCAAAGCCATGTACAAGCGATTTTACAAAAAAACCATCTGGGGCGCGGAGCATATTGGAGAAGATGCAATCATCGAAATGGATGGCTTGGAGGGGGTAAAATATGTTATTGGCATCAAAGGCAAAGCCCTTCAAAACAACCCAGAAGCATGGGAGGACAGTTTTATGTTGGATTCTTTTCAGCAAAAGCACCCTGATCTCGCTGTTTATGAAATGCTTGAAAAAGAAGCGCAGAACAATCCGGCAATCCAAACTTATCTAGAAGCCATCCAACAATCCAAAAGTCCACGGCCTTTTCAAAAGCGCTCCGAAATAACCTATGAGATCATAAGGGCCAAAATAAATGACAATGTTCCGGTACATTTAACCCCTAACGAAGCACAATCTTTGTCGGAACAAACGCTTAAAAAATTAGCTCAAGACCTTTTAAATGAAACAGACCGGGTACGCCAGGCAACATACTTACGGATCTTCAAGTGGGTAAAATTCCCTTTTGATCATCAATTCATTTTTGACATCGCTAAAAGAGAAGACAAGCGGACAGATCGGCTAATCGAAAACGCTGTCGATGCCCTTGGTTTTTTTTCTGATCCAGCTCTCCGGCTTTTCGCACTCGAAGTACTTCCTAAAGCCAAGCATCCAGCAACTTATACCAATTTATTGATCAATCACTATCAGGAAGGAGATAGTGAGTTATTGGAAGCATTGGTGCTCAAAGCCAAAAATCAACACAAAATTCACGCCCTAGTTTGGTCTTTTGTCGACATTTACAAAACCAATCCAACCAAAGATTGCCAAGCCCCCTTACTCGCCTTGTACCATAAAATGACCTGTGGTGTACACCGCAAAGAAATTGTACAAATCATGCTCAAAAACGAGGTCCTCCCGGAACGAATCCATCTAGAGCTGCGTTATGACAGCTACGCCGAAACCCGGCGACTGTTCACCACAAGCCATTAATTCATATCTTTCATGCCTATCCCCCACTTCCTCAACGTCGACCTCGACGTCTACGCCGATACCGATCTTCAGCCGCTCATCACGCACTGGGATCAACTCCTTACACTGCTTACCCCTGAAGAAGCTGGCACCAATTGTGTGCGTTTTGAACTAATGGATTCCTATCGTACTGCCTCTGAGGTCATCCAATATTTTTGTACTGCAGTGGAAAATCTACCGCCCGATCTGCTCCAGTTTTGGTACCAATGCCCAAAACGCATTTTGGACATTGGTTACGAAAGTGGCGCAGAACGACCGATGTTGCAAGATACTTTGCCCGTTGAATTGCTGCTCAAAGTTGCGCAGTATTTTACCAGCCTCGATATTTCCATTTACCCCAGTGAGCAATAACCACAAGCAACTTTCAATGGACTCGATGCGAGTTGATTTTTAAGTAATTGGGAGACATTAGGCATAGCGACCAGCGGCAGCGCCGCCAAAACGTCGGTAGCTAAAGGAACGAAGATAGATTTTGAGGTACGTAGTACCGGAACCATTGCCTTTGTTCCGGTGCTACGCACCTTAACCATCCTGCTTGGTCTTAATACTACAGACGTTTTGGCGGCGCTGCCGCTGATCGGTGACCCTAAATTCGATTAACTCATTGATTATCAATTTCCCTTAACTCTAATCTTTTCTTTTTTTCTTCAACCACTTTTCAAAGTACAAATTGGCAATGGATTTCCGCTGCGAGGAATCGATGATTTCGACCGTTTGCCAAACCCCATTTTTCGATTCTGCTTTGTACCAAATAAACTCATCGTCGCTGCTGAATTCGGGTTTGTCATCCGTATTTCTAATGGTTTTAATAATCAACTGATCAGTTTTGGGAATGACTTCATAAGAAGAAAAATCCTCTTTAGGCGGGGAAAGCTGTTGCAGATTGGTGCCGTCAAGATCGGAGATAAAAAGGTGTTCCGCATCCAGTTCATTCAATTTGCCGTCCCGGTTGTAATCCCTGGTTGTGATTTGGTAAATAATGCTACGGGCCAGGATTGGTCCCGTTTCTTCCAAATTAGTATCAAAATTGGAGATGCTCCATTTTTGATCGGTCAATAAGCGAGTACCCCCTGTTTCGGCGTTATAAAATAAAATGTTCCAGTAACGTGGTTCCTCTATGTCATAAGAATAGCTATCCCTAACGCTGTATTTTCGTTTTTCAAGTAAATCAGTAGAAATGGGGATTAGAACCATTTTGCTATCTTTGAGAAAAATCGGGGACTCGTAAGTGAAATTGTACTCCATCAAAATCGAGTCGATTTTTTCAGGAGTCAAATTTTCATCATCAATCTCTACCACGCGCGGCTCAGGTTGTTGACAGGCGCAAAGGGTAAGTACCACTGCCAGGGCAATCAATTTGTTCATATGTTTATGTTTGGATTTAGCAAGTATATTTTGTTTCACTTCATCACCGTCACACTCCCCGTAAACATCTTCTCGACCCCATCAATGAACTCCACCACCGCCTTGTACACGACCACCTCATTTCCCATCGATTTACCCCGAAAAGTCCCATCCCAACGAGGGCTATCCGAACTTGAATCCGCATCAAAAGCAAAAGCAACCTCACCCCAACGGGTGAAAATTTCCAATGATTTCACACGTAGAGTGCTGGTGCCTGGGAAAATTTCAAAAAAGTCATTCTGCCGATCTCCATTGGGGCTAATGGCGTTCGGAATGTACACCTTGTAGTTCTTTTGTACCAAAATCCGCAGCGAGGTTTTGGCTGAACAGCCGTTTTCGTCGACAGCGTCCAGACTAACGGTTCCATTGGCGATTACCCTGGGGATATTGAGTTCGGGGCAGGCAGCGCAAAGATCGGGGTAAGTTCCCGTCCAGCGGTAAGTAGCAATCGGCGCACTGCCATCTGGCCGCAAAAACAGCGCTGCACCCAAATCAATCGTAGTGTCCTTGGGCAAATTCACCTGAAACAACTCAGGTGCAGGCAATTCAATCATGCGGGCAATTTTGCAGCCACTCTGATCGGCGGCGAGCAGCATGTAAGTCCCGGGAGGTAAATTTTGAAAAATGGAATCCCGGCTCATCGGGCGATTGCCCAACTGGTATTGGTATTCGGGGCTTCCACCCATGGCGCGTACGGTAATCAAGCCATTTTTATCCCCAAAACACTTACTGGGAATAGCCGTGGTGCTGATTTCCATTTTTTGTACCTCCACACTGTCCCGGCGTTGGCAACCTTGGGCGTCGGTAACACTGACTTTGAAGCGCCCGGCCTGGTTCATTTGGATGGTACGACTGGTGTCGCCATTGCTCCAGCGCACGGTGTAGGGCGCAGTGCCACCCTGGATGTTGATTTGTGCGCGACCAGCTTGTAGTTCCCCGCATGGTTGGGCCAAAGTCAGTGCCGAGGCCTGGAAAGCGGGTGCGGAAGGCAGGTCAAAACTGCGCTCGAAGGTACAGCCCAGTCGGGGATCGGTCACGGTGACAAAGTAGTTCCCGCCGGGCAGTTGGCTGATACTAGCCGCCGAATCGCCAGTGCTCCAGGCGTATTGCAAGGCATTAGGCCCCTGTAGGCTAATGCGCCCATTAGGGGTGCCATCACATTTGGGCGGATCAAGTTGGGCCGTTACCCGAGGCTCGGGGAAAGTGCGGGACTGTACCGAATCCTGGAACACACAGGAGCGGTCGCGGGCTTCGAGATAATAGGTGCCCGACTGGCTGAGTTGCACTTGTTTTTCGTTGGAAACAATCGGGCCGTTTTTGCCCAATCGCCAGACGAAGGTTTCAAAATTGTCGTCGATAGGGGTGACGATTTGGGGTTTGTTGCCACAAAATTTAACGGTATCCTGAGCCAACAAATCACGGGTGAAACGCTCGGGGATTTCGAACTCAAAGGTAAACTGGCAATCTTCGGCCAAACTGTTGAATGGCTTTACGGTCAAAAAAACCTTGCTCCCCGCCTGCGGTTTGTTCAGGTTGATGCTCCGGGTCGTTTGTCCAGTGCTCCAACGATAGGCCGAAAATCCTTCTGGGGCGGTCAGGGTGATCGTGGTATCCAAACCCGGACAAAAGTAGGAAGGATAAATTTTGGCACTCAAGCATTCAGCATCCAGATAGGCGTAACCAAAATGGAGCCCCTCGGTACAGTCGTTCACCGTAAAACGTAGGGTAATCACTTGTCCGATGTAATCGCGCAGGTCAATGGCCGCAGCCGTCCAGTTGCGGATGCGCATTAAATTTTGGTTTTTAAACCCAGGGATATTTTCTGCTGCCGCTACTTCGTACAAACCACAGGGGGTGCGCACATTGCGCTGGTTGAGTACTTCTACCGTAAAGCGGGGTTGCTGCTTGGGTCTGTGATCGGGATCTTCCATCACCACTGCAAACTTGTACACGAAGAGGGAGTTTTCTTGCGTCACTCGGAAAGAGGTGATCAGGCGTTCAAATTCTTTGCCATTGCGGGAATTGCCCAGGCGGGCGGCATAGTTGCCAATCGAAACCAGGGGAAGGGCCTCAATTTTGACCAAAAAATCGTTGCCCATATCTCTGCGCACAATGGTGTGGCGCTGTGGAATCAATCCAGTTTTGACGTCTTCTTCCTTGGGTCGATTTCCAAAAGTGGGGTCCTTGACGGTGCCGTATTCCCCGCGCCAACCTTCAAAAGTGCCTTTTTCAAAGCCGAGGTTGGAGCAATCATTGAGGGGGATTTGTTGGGCAAGGAGTGACGTGGTGATGGTCGAACACAAAATTAACCAACAATAGACAACGGCCCCCCAGTGCATGGATAGGTAGAATTTTAGTCTCATAGTAACTTGTAGCAGTTTTTAGGTTCAATTTTCAGGCCGTCGTTAGAGCGAAAATAGGAAATTTTGAGAAAAAGAACCTTTTCTAATCCATTAACATCATTTTAACGCTAGTTAAAATTTCAAAGCAGAGGGTTAAAGTAAGTTATAGGCGTAGGGGGGAGTCGATAGATTGTTTATCATTGAAAGGTGTTTTGGCACGAAAAAATCTAAATGATCTAAATAAATGCTCATGAAATTTACATTCAAGCTCTTCACTTATGTTGCTTTTGTCATCTTGGCCAGCTCCTGTACCGATGAATTCCGTTTGGAGCGCAAGGAGGATCGCCTCTACGGTGCCTGGATTTTTGAAAGTGCAGCTTTCAAAGAAAATGGCGATCTCTTCCGCGAAAACCGCGATGCCGAATTTGTAGGCGACATCATCGAATTTTACCGCGATTACACTGCTTCTTTCGACGATCGCCTCGATCGAAAAGTGTATCCCGGCAACTGGGAATTGATCCTCGACCGGGCGACTTTTGATGGTGAGAATGACACCGAATTTTTCCTGGACATGGACTTTTTTGACCGGGGTCGACCTGCCATGACTTATCTATGTGGGGTCAATAACCTGAGTTGGGAACGGCTCAATTTGCGGGCCAATGTGCGGGGTGGAGTGTATTATTTTAGACTCAGGAGATTGTAGTTGATATGGTTGATTGTCTCTATTTTTTTTAAGATCAACCAAAGCGACATTTTATTATCACAGAGGAAAAACAAAGAGGACACTGAGGACACAAAGCTAGCCTTTGACAGAGCTTTCTTGTAAAGTTCACTCATTGTCAACGTCTAACTTTGTGTCCTCAGTGTCCTCTTTGTGCTTTCTATGTGAAAAAATTATGTCGCTTTGGAATTATTTTGAAAATTCGGGATGACGAATGTTTGTGCCCTCCTTTTTCCCTTTGTGATAAAAAATTGTGTCACTCTATGTTTCCCTTCACTCCGATTTCAAAGACTTCGCCGGATTGACCAGCGCCGCCTTAATCGATTCATAACTCGAAGTAATCAGCGCTACCCCCAAAGTGATGAACACCGCAAAAACCAGGGTCCCAAATCCGATTGGAATGCGGTAAGTGTAATCCTGCAACCAGGCATTCATCAAATACCAGCCCAAAGGTGCAGCCACCAGGAAAGCAATGCCTACCAAGAAGGATATTTCTTTGCCAAAAAGCCCCAGGATTTGCGCCAAATTGGCCCCTAAAACCTTGCGCACCCCAATTTCTTTGGTTTTTTGCACAGCCATAAACTTGACCAAACCGTACAAGCCCAAACAGCCGATAAAAATGGCGATGATCGAGAAAATCTGCACCAGGCGCAGCATGGTCCGAACAAACTCGTAATTGCGGGCAATGCTTTCATCCAAAAAAGACTGCTCGTACAAGTGATCGGGGAAATAACTGTTCCAGAGTTTTTCCACCTCTTTCATGGTCTGTTGCAAGTTGTTGCTGCTGAGTCGCAAGCCACAATTGTAGTGGAAGTCTTTGAAATTAAAAATTGTAATTGGGGCAATCTCCTGTTCAAAGGAGGCATTGTTCCAGTTTTTCAACACCCCGTAAATCGGTGCATCGGTTCCCCCTACCCGCAGGTTTTTACCAATGATGTCTTCCGGGTTTTTCACGCCCAAACGTTCGACCACTTTTTCATTGACCAAATAGCCTTGAATGGTATCGCTAGGTGGAATGTTTTTACCCGCAACCAGGGTCAAGCCATAAGTTTCGATGTAATGATGATCGGCAAATTTGGTGTTCATCTGCCAGATTTCGTCCTTTTGGCGGGTATCAAAGCGAAAATTGGTGGTATTGTTGGAATTGGAGGTAGGTGCAAACAGGAAAAAAGAGGCGTCCTCTACGCCGGGAATATTCAACAAACGCTGGCGGAAAGTGGTCTGATTGATCTTATCCGGGGTGGGAATGGTAATCTCAGCAATGCCTTTGGTTTCGTAGCCGATTGGCTTGTTCATCATAAAATCGACCTGACCATTGATGACCAAAGTACAAATCACCAGCAATTGAATGAGTACAAACTGTACCACAATCAAACTGCGGCGGATGTTCAGGCCACCTGCCTGTTGTTGGCTAATGCCTCCTTTGAGGGCCACAACCGGGCGGAAACCAGCCAAAATCAATCCCGGATAAGAGCCCGCTAGAAGTACAACCGTCAAAAACAGTGCGATAACAAACAGCCACATCATGCCATCATTCCAACTAACCTGGCTGGGCCATCCTCCGCCCAGGTTCAACCACTTGTTCAGAGAAGGTAAGGCCAAGGTAGCCATGGCGAACCCTAAGACCAGAGCTACGGTGGTGATAACAGCGGTTTCGGCGATGAACTGAAAAAACACTTGCCCTTTTTTACCACCAACTGCCTTACGAATGCCCACTTCTTTGGCCCGGCGCATGGCTTGTGCCGTGGCCATGTTGATGAAGTTGAAACAAGCCGTAGCGATGAGGAAAATACCGATGGTCCCCATGATGTAAAGCCACTTGTAGGGTACCGGTCCGTAGTAGCGCTCGGAATGGTGGATTTCCCGGAATTTGGTAACCGGGTGCCCATAAGATTTATAGTCCTTTCCGTGGTATTTTTTGTTGATGATGTCAATTTCCTTTTGAAAACGCGCGGCGGTCACCCCAGCTGGCAACAATGCAAAACAGTAAGTATTGGAATTGACCCCACCCCAAGTATCCAATGGTGGACCGCCGTATACAAATTCTTTGTTGTTCTCCAGGGTAGCAAAGGAGACAAAAAACTCATAGGGCAAGTCCGTATTGTCGGGTGGATCATTGACAATTCCGGTTACTTCCAAATTCAATTGGTTTTCCAGTTTGATGATGCGGCCAATCGGGTCCTGATCTCCAAAATACTTCTCGGCCATCCCCTTGCTGATCACCAAGGTATTCGGCTTGGCCAGAGATTTGGCAGAACCCATCTGCCACTGGTAATCAAAAACTTTGAAATAAGATGGGGCGACATAAGCCAGCTTGGGGCCATTGCCTTCCTTGAATTTTTTGACGGGTCGCCCATTGGCATCAATCAGCGCCATGAGTTTGTCGTACCCTTCGATACAAATGGTGGCTGCAGTAGCCGAAGTTTCGTCCCGCACCGCTTTCCAGGTCGGTGGCGGCACGCCCCGCGAGTAGCTGGTTCCATCAAAATGAAACTCAGTGGTCACTTGATACACCCGATCAATGTCCTTGTGAAAAGCATCGTGGGTGGTGTGAAAGCGGATGAACCAAAACACCAAAAGCCCACAGCCGATGCCCAGGCTTAATCCCACGACATTGAGTAAGGCGTAGACACGATTGCGGCGAAGGTTGCGCCAGGTGATTTTCAGATAGTTCTGCAACATAGGATAGGATTGTTATTGCTTATTGACCTAAATAAGCTAAAAAAGTGCCAGTTTTTGAAACGTATTGGTTTGCAGCTTTTTGAAAATAAAAAACCAAAAAGAGTGTCCGCATTCGAACAGAATTTTGTTCAAATGCGGACAGTGTTAAAGCAAAAATCGAACAATATTAGGGCTTGGTTTTGTCGTAGAATCGCCACTGGGTTTTGAAATCTTTCTTCACATTTTGATTGGTCAAAATGGCGCGCAGCATTTCCACTGGCAAGGCATTTTCCTGCAAAATCGCATCGTGGTACTGTTTGATGCTCATCTTTTTGCTGTCGACCAATTCTTTTTTGAGGGCGTAAAACTGCAAACCACCCACCATGTAGGCCAATTGGTACAAGGGGCCATAGTTGCCCGTAAACGAACGGCGCACCTCGCCTTCCGCGTTGGCGCGTTCGTGCCCTACCCGATCCACCAAAAAGTCGATGCATTGCTGTGGCGTCCATTCACCCAAGTGGTAATTCAGGGAAAAAATGATCCGGGCACAACGGTGCATGCGCCAAAACAACATGCCGATGCGATCCTCCGGCGAGGTAGGGAATTTCATATCCCACAGCAAAAACTCCCAGTACAGGGCATTGCCTTCGTGCCAAAAGGGCGTTCCAAACTTGCGGTAGGTTTTGTTCCGGTTGTTCATAAAACCCTGCAAATGGTGCCCGGCGATCAACTCGTGGTGTACAGTCGCTCTGGAAAAATGCGGGTTGTTGCCGCGCATGCTCATCATTTTTTCATCGTAGCTCATGGTGGGCGTCGGATACGAAATGATCAACGACTCTCCGCCCAGGAAAAAGGGGCTAACCAGTTGGCGTTCAGCCGACATCATATTGACCCGCCAGGTTTCTTCGGCGATCGGCGGGATGGTTACCAAGTCGTATTTTTTCAAAAAAGCTACTGATTGGTCATACAGTTCCAACATCGCTTCGGGCTGTTGACCGGGAGCTACAAAACTGTTTTTAACCTTCTCCTGAGCCGCTTTCCAATCGGTACCAAAACCCATTTCCTTGCTGGCCTTCAGCAATTCCGCGTCACACCAAGCGAACTCCTTATTGGCAATGTCGATCAATTCATCTGGGGTATAAGGGATGAATTCCAGCTTGAGCTGACGAATCAATTCCTCCCTTCCAATCGGTTTACCCACAATGCCACTGCCGTCGTCTTTTTGAGTACTGGTGCTTTTGCCTTTGCCGGCCAGCCCTTTGGCGTAAGTTTCCAGTTCTGTGTCAAGGCTCGTGTAGGTTTTGGGTACCCACCAGGAAAACAATGGATCGTAGGCGTTGTAAAAATTGTAGTAGCTTTTCAAAATGGCCTGCATCCCTTTTACGGCTTCGGAGGCGAGGTTGGCGAGGTTTTGGTCAAAAGCTTCTACGCCTTTGAGTTTGCCATTGGCTTGTTTGACCTCGTTCAAGATGTCGTTCATGGCTTTGGCCACTTCTTGCCCATTCACACTCTGGCCACGGTTGCGCGACTTGATGAGGGTGTAAACGTGGTCAGAGAAGGGCAAATGTTGGACAATTTGGTCGTAGTTCTTTTGCTCGGCTTGCAGTTGGTACTGCTCATCTTCGAGGTTGCGCTTGAACAAGAGGTAATCGACCTTGCCATTGACGTTCATTTTGTCAAAATCGATCGATTCCAGTTGTTTGAGATTGGCAGCAATCAATCCGAGTAAGCGCTGACGCCGCTCTGACGAGTTGTAGCTGGAACCCTGACCCCGAAATTCCATGGGGTTGCTCGTCGCGTAAAAGCGCATGATGCTGCCCTTGTCGGCGTCGTATTGCACCATTTGGTTCGCCATCTCGCTGGTTTGCGCGTAGAGCGGGTTGGTGTTTTGTGCCTGAGCCCAAAGGGTAGTCAACGAAAGAAGAAGACAAAAAGTAAGTGTTTTTTGCATGGTTGTTTATTTGGTAGAAAATGGATATAGGTTTTATTCCAGGCGATACAATTTTCCATCGTAAGCAATCCAAGCCTCCGTACCGCTAGCGCTCAGGTAATCGTTTTGTGCGCAAAGTACATAAAGCGGCTTTCGCGAGCGATTGGTGGTCGCAAAACGAGCCTTTTTATCGCCGATCAGCAGTTCGTACTGCATGGCTGAGCGCGACTTGTAATTGGGATAATCCAGTTGGGTGCCCATCGAAACTTCCTGGGTGGTTTCCAAAACCAGGTTTCCATCCTCCAGGCGGAAAAGACCAGTTTCGGAGTTGTAATTCCAGCCAGGGTTGGATGGAGGCTCAATCAGTCCATATTTTCGCGTAAACTGATCAGCCTCAAGCGAATCCAGAATAGCCCAAACGCTTCTTTTATGCTTCGCCATCTCCAACAAGAGTACAACACCTCCAGCACTGGGTAAACCAAGCACTCTACTTGAAACACTCTCCTTGAGCGCCTTTTCCCGGGCAGGCAGGTACTGCTCCAGTTGCTCTTCCGGGAGCAACTCCACCAGGTTTTTGGTGGACGGGAAATCATGTTGTGCATAACAAGGAATCTCTTCCGTAACTATCATGCTCCCGGCATCGTACAAACGGACTTTGTCATCCAGATAAAACACCAGATTCTTGTGTTCTAGCCAAAGGTAAGATGGAGCGCTATGCCTAGAATTCGGCAATTCACGGCGTTGCAACACCTGCCCTTTGGCATCTAGGTGCAGCAGCAAATAATCGGTGCGAAAACGATCCTCCAACTTGTAATCACCGCTTTGCTCAACCCTGGTATGTGCCACAACGTACACTTCCTTCCGTTCAGGAGAAACGAAGAAGGTTTGTACTGTATAGCCACTGTCTAGCGGAATTTCCACCACTTGCACGGCTGGATTGTCGGTATTCGGAAACAAGGGAAGGTCTTGCTTGGCCTTTTTGGCATTGCGTCCGCCACAACCAAAGAGTAAAGATAGGATCGAGAAAAGCAGTAGGGCAAGATGTTTCAAAGTGATGTTTTTTAGGCAAAAAGTAGATTATTCAAAAGTAAATTATTTCTTTTAGAAGAGCCAATAAAACCTACACGAAATGACACGTACCCTGTTGCTACTCTGCCTGACCCTGCCCCAATTTATTTTTGCCCAAAGTGTGCCAAAGCTCCGCCATCAAAGTGCTGAATTTGATTTAGGCTCTTTTGTCCTCAATGGAAAAACCAGCTATAGCAAAGACGCTGTTTTTCAAGGGCAAATTCAGGATACCACTTATTATCAGTTGGGCAAGCTCAGGCTAGCATTTTGGCCTGAAAAAGTCCTTGGTGAATACTCGAAATACGCCCTGCGTTTTGACAACAACACCCCTGGAGATACCCTCACTTTGGAAAATGTAGTCCCATTTGGGGCGAATGAGGAGCGTACCTACATGACTGGCCTGGGCAAACACGGCCTTTCCCGCACCCACCTTTTTCGCCCGGGACTAAAACCCGTCAACGTCATCGTGCCCGACAACGCCTGGCACCTCGGCTATGCCGATGCCAAAGCTGGCAATGGCCAAAACTATTGTGCCCTCACCCGCCGCATAAGCTGGAACCAAAAAATCCAGCGCCGCCGTTTTGAAACCATTTTATTGCCGGGAGGCAGTACCACTTACCAGTTTTGGATCATGCCTTATCAGGGCGATTGGCAGGAAGGCTTGCGCAGGATGTTTCAGGAACAGTATCTGTTTGATTTGGAAGGAAAACAATTTGACGAAACCCTTTACCAGCGCCCCGACTTGCAATGGATCCGCAAAACCTACGCCATGCACCTGATTATGGCCTGGGACAAAGACTTTTATGATCCTCAAACCCAGAAATACCGCTACGAAGACTTTTTGAAAAAAGCAAAAAACCTCTACGGCGGCGATGAAGTGGTCGGCATTTGGCCCAATTGGCCCATGCTGGGCCTGGATCAGCGCAACCAATGGGACATGTACAGGGCATTGCCAGGTGGCCTAAAAAGCCTGAAACAACTGGCCGAAATGGGGCGCAAAAAGTACCAGACCAAATTTTTCATCAGCTATAACCCCTGGGATGAAAGCACCCGCTGGGTAGACCACCACACGGGCATGGCCGAAATGATTGAAGCCATCAGTGCCGACGGCGTGGTACTGGATACCGAAGGCAAATCCACCCCCGAAAGGCAGGCCGCCGCCGACAAAGTTCGCCCCGGCGTCATCATGTACAGCGAAGGTATGGCTGTTCCACGTGATATGCCAGGCATCGTGTCTGGCCGAGTCCACAATGCCCTGTACTACCCTCCCCTACTCAATTTGAATAAGTTCATCCGGCCCGATTTTGCCATTTTCCGGGTAGCGGAGTTGTACCTGGAACCGATTCGGCGGGAGTACGCCCTTTCCATGTTCAACGGTTACGGCACCGAGGTCAACCAGTTTCGCCCCGGCCACCCGAATTGGGTCGAAGATGATTATCGTTTTTGGGGCCGAACGCTGCGGGTATTGCGCGAAAATGCGGCCGTTTTTTCTCAAAAACAATACGTGCCGCTTTGGCCTAGCCGTCGCGACAGCATTTACATCAATCAATGGCTGGGAGGGGAAAAAACGCTGTTTACGCTGTTCAGTTTACAGCCTGCTGGGTACCGGGGGCCTTTGTTTGAAACGCCCGTAAAGCCGGGTTATCACCTCGTTGATCTTTGGAACCATGAGGAATTGAAGCCAATAGAAAAGAATGAAAAATGGACAGTCACGGCTGACCTGGAAGCCTTTTCCCAAAAATGGCTGGGCACCAACAATGAAGGTGCCGTGGGGGCGATTGCCGTTTTGCCTAGTCTATTGCAGTTAGAACGCAAGGGAGATGTGTTGAGTTTTTCGGCGGCCCGGGGGCAGGAAATCCGCATTTGGTCGGGGCTGCCAGCTTACGATCAAATACCAAAAATCTATACCATCGGCGCCCAACAAATTGCCTTGCACAAAGTCTTTGAACACCCCGAAGGCAAGTTTGTCATCCAGCTTTTTGACCAGGGTGAGTTGTTGGATGAACGGGTGATTGTGGTGGAAACTGGCTTGGCCCGACTGATCAGCCCAAAAGCGGCCTTTTTTCCCAGTCAAACCATCCCAGCAGGTATGGTACAAATTCCAGCCGGGAAGTTTCGGATGAAGGTGAAGTACGGCGACGATTTTATCCCCAACCCGCGCGAATATCCGCAGGAGGAACTGCACATCCCGGGCTTTTTGATGGACAAACACCCGGTGACCAATGCCCAGTTTGCCCAGTTTTTGCTCCAATCCCAATACCGCCCCAAAGATACCAGCAACTTCCTGCGGCACTGGCCGGGTGGAAAAATCGCCAAAGGACAGGAGCAGTTTCCAGTCATCTACGTGAGTTACGAGGATGCCCAGGCGTATGCCCGCTGGGCCAAAAAACGCCTACCCACCGAAATGGAATGGCAGTACGCCGCCCAAACCTCCGACCTGCGCGAATGGCCCTGGAGCAAAGACGCACAAGTAAAACGCGAACAACAGGTGATCACCGAAACCCTCACGGTGTCCAAATTGCAAGTGGATTCCACTTTGTGCAACACGGGCAATGGCAAATTGTACCCGGTGGGCGCCTACCCCAAAGGCGCAAATCCGCACGGCCTGGAAGACCTGGTCGGCTGCGTGTGGCAAATGACCAATGACTTGTACAGCAATGGCACGAACCAGTACCTGATCCTCAAGGGAGGCAGTTATTACCTACCCGCCAGCAGTTGGTGGTACGTGGAAGGGGGGCCGAGGGAGTTGAATTATACGCAGAAATTGATGCGGATTGCGCCGGGTTTTGAGCGGAATGGAACGACGGGGTTTCGGTGTGTGAGGTGAGGGGGGCAAACGTATAAAAATTGGAGCAAGTAGTGCAAAGCCTTCACAGGGAACGGGCGTGTTCAAAAAAGTGTGTCAAAGTTAAAGCGTAACAACTAACTTTGAAAACATGAATTTTTCAACCTGGATATCCCTGCTATTGTAGTCTACTTGCCCACCAATAGTAAACCATTTGACTAATTGGCGGCTAATCTCTATATTTGTACAGCAAATTCTAAGTTTATGGCCAGTGAAGATCGAATTATTTTGGATTACATGGCGTTGTTGAATCACTTGAGTGCTGATTTAAAGCTAAAATTGATTGCTAAATTGACGGATAGCATCAGAAAAGATTATGTAGAAACCATCCCTGAAAAAGATGATTCCTGGAAAAAACTCTTTGGGGCATGGAGTGATACCGACGACAACCTGGCCGATCTGGTCAGAGAACAAAGATTATCCAATCGAGAGATTCCAAGCTTCGACTGATGAATGGTTATTTGTTAGACACCGATATTTGTATTTTTTTCCTCCAAGGGAAACATGGGCTTTCAAGTAAAATTGAGGAGGTAGGTATTGAGCATTGCTTCATTTCAGAGATCACCATCGCTGAATTACTTTTCGGTGCTGAAAACAGCAATAATTGTGAAAAGCACATGGAAGAAGTAAGCCTTTTTGAGCAAAATTTCCGGATCATCCCCATCTACAATGTCTTAAGTACTTATGCCAAAGAAAAAGTTCGACTCAAAAGACTTGGAACAATAGTAGCCGAATTCGACCTGCTCATTGGTTCAACAGCCTTGACACACGATTTGACCATGGTTACAGGAAACGTCAACCATCTTGGTAAGCTCCAAGGTATTCAAGTTGAAGATTGGACAAAACGAGGACGATAACCTGGCGCAGCATTGGTCTAAGTAGTTGCGAACTGGTGAATCTGATTTCTCTCTGGAATAGTTATGATCCAGTTTGCAGATTTGGAAATTGTCGTTACACTGGCACGACAATTTTCTTAAAAATCATACTTTTTTATAGGACTGCATTTCCCTTGATGATCCTACTAACCGCGGCAGCGGTTCAATTCACCATAGCCCCGGTCGTCCGGGGATTCCGGTGTTCGGATGTTTTTGGCAACCGCGGAGGCGGTTGAATTTGGTTTCTTTCTTGCGGCCAAAATGTATCTAGCTGAAAAAAAACTGGGGCTTTCTCTAAACTTAATTTGATTCCTAATCTACTCCAATACCTCCGATTTGCCCTGGTCAAAATCTGCCAAAAGTGCCTTGACTGCTTTCCCACATCCCTCTACCTTCGATTCACTAAAACGATAAAAAATGGCTGGAACCTACACTCAAATCTACATTCAATATGTTTTTGCCGTAAAAGGCAGGCAAAATTTACTGCAGAAACCCTGGCGGGCGGAGGTATTCAAATACATGGCGGGCGTCATCAAAAACAAAAACCAGAAGTCGATCATTGTAAATGGTGTGGCGGATCATGTCCATGTTTTTGTTGGTCTCAGGCCCTCCATGTCGGTTTCAAATTTGATCCGCGATGTCAAAAACAACAGCAGTGATTTCATCAATGACCGGCAATTCCTTCCCTATGAATTTTCCTGGCAAGACGGCTATGGCGCATTCTCCTACGCCCATTCCCAAATGGATGCGGTGTATAAATACATTTTGAATCAGGAAAAACACCATCGCAAAAAAACATTCAAGGAAGAATACCTGGAGTTTTTGCAAAAATTCGAAGTCGAATACAACGAAAAATACCTTTTTGATTGGTTAGAATGACAAAATCAAACCCCGAAGGGTGACATGATTATAAATGCCACGCCCACGCCGTTCCAAGAAAAACCCCGAAGGGTAGGCTGTTCAGAATTAGAAAAAAAGTTCCCCCCGTTTTACCTTTGAAAAGGTTCAAAACGAAGGGAACGTGAAAATAAGTCAAGCTAAAGATATTCCAAAGGGATGGAAAATCAAAGCGATAGAGCGTGGACAACGCTTAAAAAGCAGTAAAAAGCGGATCAAGGAGTTGACAGCGTCAAGAGATCATTGGCGGCGTAAGTATTTTTCGCTTAAAAATGGTCAAAGAGAGGCGAGCCAAAAAGCGAAAAGGCATCAGTATGCCTTATGCTGGGTTCAGTTTTGCCTGCGCTGCCATCAATATGGGGGTCTAGGTTTGCGAGCTTGTCGCCACTGCTTGAGTTGTATCTATGTGTGCCTAAACATTCGAGGACGGGTACCAAGTCATGTAAGTATCCGTAATTGGATCATTAAACAGGGCTATTACCAAGTTCATGATTTGGCCAAGCCAAAGGGAGAATGGGTGATCTGGGTGGATGAAAGTGTAGTCCTGGGTGCAGAATCAATTCTGCTTGTTTTAGGGATGCCATTACAAGCGTGGCATTTTGAACGTCCAGTTTGTGTAAGCGACACTTATGTTCTGTGGGTGGAATCACGCCAAGGTTGGACTGTACAACAAATACAATCAATCCTACAAAAAGTCAAAGACATGGTTGATGTTCAATATGTAGTTAGTGATCAAGGAATAAATTTATGCAAAGCCTATGCTCAAGTGGGACTTACTCACATTCCTGATTGCTCCCATGTGCTGGCCAATGGTATGGAGAAATTGTACAAAAATGATCCCACATTTGATTTGTTCATTCGTTGGGCTGCTCAATTACGAGCCCGCTGGGCCATGAGTCGACAGAAAGTAGCTTTTATGCCCCCTGCACATCGAACTAAGGCCAGGTTTGCCAATGTCTTCCCTCTCGTTCGCTGGGCTAAAGATGTACTCAATCGGCCACAAGATCCTGCATTAGTTATCCCGCAAGAAGTCAAAGACGAATGGGCCTTTTTAGAACAACACCGAATCTTTATTGAAGAACTATCCTGGATTGATCGCCTCAGTTCAGGCATAGCTAAAATCTTAAAAACCCAAGGTTACAATGATCAGTCGCGGGACTTGATCGAACAATGCATCAGTCAAGTTGACTTACCCGATACCGACAAAATACAGGCTTTTAAGGATCACTTAATAGTCTACCTCGAAAACTTACAGCAACTGTGGGTATGTTTAGAGCACAAACCTTTGATTTGCTGCTCCGATGTCATCGAAAGCACTTTTGGTAAATTTAAGCTCAAAATCCACCCAAGGTCTCCTTTTGGGATGACCCAATTCCTGCTTTCCTTTGCCAACTTTGCTCAAACCTTAAACCTTGATCTCTTGAAAATCGCATTGGAATCTAATACCCTGGAGAAATTGACAAAAGCTGATCCTAAGCGGACGTCCTTTTTTCAATTGAAAGCACAATGCTTAGGAAAAAATGGTACGTAGTTTTTGACCAATTCTGAACAGCCTACCCTTCGGGGTTTATTTTGGGGCGATTTGGACATTCATTCGATAATCATGTCACCTCCTCAGGGTTTATTTTGGAAAAATAACAAATCCCCAAATTAAGCCCCCCGTCAACATCCAACTTTGTGTCCTCCGTGTCCTCTCCTTTTTTCCTTTGTGCCAATAAAAATGCCGCTTTGGTGATTTTTGTGAACATCAGAGATAAGCATCTGGATGAATAGTCCAACCGCTGCCGCGGTTGCAAACACCTGCCGCGTTCCTTTTCCCCGGACGACCGGGGCTATTCTGAATTGAACCGCTCCGCGGTTAGAAGTGTAGCTCAAGAATTACTTCTTCATCATCTCCTTCAACTCCTCAATTCCTCTCAACACCTCTCCCATTTTGCCTTGCAGATCCTGCAATTCCGCTTTAATCATTTCGATGTCGTCACCAGCCTTAGGGCTTTCATTAAAGTCCAGATTGTATTCATTTTTCAGCAGGGTCAACAAGCGCAAGAAGGTTTTTTGGTTGGTGCCGCGCAGCGCCATACTGACCATGGTTTGGGTGACTTCCAGCCTTTGCGCCAGGGTCGTTTGGTCAAGATTTAAGGACTTGATCGTCTCTTTTACCCGGGTATGAACGGTCAAATCAGTTGGTGCTTTTTTGGGCATTGAAAATATTTTTAGCTAAAAATATTTACTATTAAATACTTTTAGTTATCTTTGTGTATCGAGAAAAACTTCTAACGCAATTAACAAAATTCTTCAACAATGACCAAACCAAACTTCATTGTCATTCCGTTGCGTGCCCAAAAACGGCCCAGGATAGGGGCAACCGCGAGGGTTACCCCTACGACGACGTTCAAAAAACGGCCCCATTTTTTATCCCCAAAAAACCACGCCCATGAGTAAGCCGCACCGTGGCCGCATGCAGGCCCAAGGCAATGGCCTGGAAAAATCGGTATCCTGGAGTCAGGACGAGCCACTCACCCGTACGCAGGCAAAGGGTTTGCTCCAGCGGCTGAAAGGCTTGCTCAGCAAGTCGGAGTACGCCGAACGCGCCGAACAATTCGACCAAGCTGAGCGCTACATCGAAGGTGCCGATGGCCTCGATGCCACCAAACGCCGTACCTTCCAAAACCGCAAAACCCGCGATGTCCGCGTAGACATTGAAGTGCTGGCCGGAAGGGCCTTTGTGATGGTACTGTTTTTTGCGATTTTATTCTTTATTTTGACCTAATAGCTACAACAATGAACCATACACCAATCAACTGGATCAACACCATTGCCACTTTTGCCCCAGATTACCACATCATTCAGGAATCTGCCGATGGCAATCCGCTTTTGCGTGCACAGATAGGTGAACAGCGCATCCGCATCATTCAGGAGCCGGAATCGGGTTTTAGTTTTTGGATCGAACGATTTGAAGGGCCGGATGGCTCAAGTGGGGATGAATTGGTGCTGGATGTGGGCCGGAGCGCAGAGCAGCAGCGTTTGGCGGGGAATGTGCTGGAGGCGTTTGTGAAACGGCGGCGGGTGTAGTTCTGGACATCTTACATCGGAGGACATCAATTGCCACGTGCTTTAGCGCGTGGATCGGGTTTCCCATTTAGAGCGGGCTTTAGCCCAATGTTGTTGACTTAAGGAAAAAGGTGCATTCAGCGCAGCATTATGCTGATGTCTAGCACCCCCCGACCCCTAAAGGGCTACGATTAGGACACAATTATAAAACACTTGATTAGTGGTTGATATTCAGTAGCTTGCCGTGATCGCCCAACCCCCGACCCCTGGAAGGGCTACGATTAGGACACAGAAAATTTAGCGAGCCTCCAACCGTCGAAGATTTTTTGAAAATCAGACCAGCCCCTAAAAATGGTAATAACACCTGCTTGCTTCTCATGAGGTTTCCATCCTCCCAATCTGGCCAGTACCCAATAACACCATTGAAGAGAGTGACTGGGGTAGGGATTTT
>JAIYAV010000274.1 GCA_027488855.1 Saprospiraceae bacterium | reverse complement strand
GTCATTGGCGATACACCCCATCGTTTTGGGGCAGGGCAAACCCTTGTTTACCAATGTTCAACATCGGGTGCAGTACAAACTGGAAAGTGTAAAACCTTACGATACGGGTTTGATTATCGTGAATTACGGTTTGAAATGACTATCATTAAATAGTGCGAAGCATTAAAGCATAAAAAGTAGCAACTCTGCTTATCTTTGCGGCGAAAATTTTGCTTCATGAATTTAGCAGACTCGGCCATTGATTTGTTGAAAAACCTGATTGCGACCCCTTCCTTTTCGCGGGAAGAAGCACCAGCTGCCGAGCGTGTTGCTGCTTTTTTTGAGGCAAAAAACATCCCTTTTCAGCGCCACTTGAATAATCTTTGGGCTAGAAATCGCCATTGGCAAGAAGGAAAACCTACCCTTTTGCTCAATTCCCACATTGATACCGTAAAGCCTGCTACTGGCTGGCAACGCGACCCTTTTCACCCTGGAGTGGAAGAAGATGACATCCTGTATGGCTTGGGCAGCAACGACGCAGGTGGGCCTTTGGTTTCGCTTCTAGCTACGTTTGCCTATTTTTATGAACGCAGCGATTTGCCGGTCAACCTGATTATGGCGGCCACTGCCGAAGAGGAAATCTCTGGTGCCAATGGCATTGCTGCGTTGCTGCCTGAGTTGGAGCAGATTGACTTTGCCATCGTGGGTGAGCCTACCCAAATGCGCATGGCCATTGCTGAAAAGGGGCTCATGGTGATTGATGGGGAAGCGCGAGGTGTGGCTGGTCATGCTGCGAGAGAAGAGGGTGTGAATGCCATCTACATCGCTTTGGAGGACATCAATCTCATTCGAAACCTGGAATTAGAACGAGTTTCACCTCTCTTGGGTAAGGTAAAAATGAGCGTAACCCAAATCGAAGCGGGCAAACAACACAATGTGGTGCCCGATTCCTGCCGTTTTGTGATCGATGTACGTACCAACGAGTGTTACCGGAATGAGGAGGTTTTTGACTTGTTGCAGAGCAAGGTACAATCAAGCCTTAAAGCGCGTTCTTTTCGCCTCAATTCATCCGGCATTGCGCTGGAGCATCCCTTGGTACAAAGTGGACTGCAACTGGGCTTGCCCTATTTTGGTTCACCCACCCTTTCGGATCAGGCTTTGATGCCTTTTCCTTCCTTAAAAATTGGCCCTGGCGACTCGGCACGTTCACATACTGCTGACGAATACATTCGACTGAGTGAAATCCGGGCAGGCATTGATTGCTACATTCAACTGATTGAAGGAATAATATGAAACTTTGGCAAAAATCCATCTCCGCCTGGTCGGAAGTAGAAACCTTTACCGTAGGTCGCGATCGGGAAATGGACTTATACCTGGCCCCTTACGACATTCTGGGCTCCTTGGCGCATATCGAGATGTTGTGCAGCATTGGTTTGTTGGAAAAAGAGGAATTCGACGCACTGGCTGTGGCCTTGAAGGAATTGTATCAAGAAGCCGTGGCGGGTAATTTTGTCATTGAGGATGGAGTAGAGGATGTTCATTCACAAGTGGAAATGTTGCTCACCCGCCGCCTGGGCGATATGGGCAAAAAAATCCACAGTGGCCGCTCGCGCAATGATCAGGTTTTGGTGGATTTACGACTGTTTTTGCGGGCAGAAATTGAAGCGTTGAGCACCCAGATTGGCGAACTATTCGAGGTCTTACAAAGCCTTTCTGAAAAACACAAAGATGTTCTTTTGCCCGGCTATACCCACTTGCAAGTGGCAATGGTGTCTTCCTTCGGCTTGTGGCTGGGCGCGTACGCCGAGTCCCTGGTGGATGATTTGCGGCAGTTTCAAAGTGCCTATCAGATCATCAATCAGAATCCACTGGGTTCGGCGGCAGGTTATGGCTCTTCTTTCCCGCTGAATCGGCGGATGACGACAGAGTTATTGGGCTTTGCCGATTTGAACTACAATGTAGTACATGCCCAAATGGGGCGGGGTAAAACCGAATTGTTCCTCGCTTTTGCCCTTTCTGGCCTGGGCCATACGCTGAATAAATTGTCGATGGACATGGTCTTGTACCTCAACCAGAATTTTGCGTTCCTGAGTTACCCCGACGAGTTGACCACGGGTTCAAGCATCATGCCGCACAAGAAGAACCCTGATGTTTTTGAATTGCTGCGGGCAAAATGTACCCAATTGTCCTCTTTGCCCCAACAGGTGAGTCTGCTGACCAGCAATTTGCCGAGTGGCTACCACCGCGATTTTCAGTTGCTGAAAGAAGTGATTTTCCCGGCGATTGAATCAGCAAAAAGTTGCTTGGCCATGTTGTGTTTTGCCCTCCCTCAAATGCAGCCCAAAACCAACATCCTGGACGATGACAAGTACAAGTACCTGTATTCGGTAGAAGTGGTCAATAAGCTGGCGCTGGAAGGAGTGCCTTTCCGCGATGCGTACCGCCAGGTGGGTATGGACATCGAGAATGGAACTTTTAATCCTGATCGGACTTTGAATCATACGCACGAGGGGAGCATTGGGAATTTGTGTACGGCGGAGATCAAACAGAAGTGGGAGAGGGTGTGGAGTGGATTTGGGTTTGAGGGGGTGTTGGAGCAACTAGCGCAACTGATGAAATAATTTTTTGTATTAAAAATCGCCTTCTTGTGATAAATTCCTAGTTTTATACAAATCAAAATTGCATGACGCATGGAACAAAATATGGAAGTGCGGTTTGTAAGAATCGCTGAGCTAATTGAGAATTTGGAAAATGTAAGCAAGTTGATTGATCTGCATCTGCAGGTCACACAGCACAATTCTATGATCCAACAGTATGAACTAATGAAAGAAGAATTTGTAAGTGAGTTGCGTAGCATTTTCAAGTCTTTGAGTGTGAAGCTTGAGCTTACCGAAGTGGCCTAATTGTCTATTTATGCCACTACAATTCTTCCCCGACGAGCCACCAGCCTCACCTGAATTTATCTCCCAAGTTGAGCAGGAGCTACAACTCAGCTTTCCCTCAGATTATCGCCAATTTTTGCTCGAACACAATGGAGGGGTAGTATGGCCAGACCATCTGAACAATGAGCATTCGGATGACGAGTGGGAGCATACCTGGATTGAACGTTTCTCTAGTGTGCAGGATGTACTGTTTGCCTACCGATATGATGCCTATAATTGGCTAATCGAATTGATAAAAGAAGATGAGGCCGATAAGTATGCCATTGATTTGAATAAACTCTTGGTCATAGCGCGCTGTGTAAGGGGCGATTTTATGCTTTATTTAGGCGAAGAAGATTATGGCTGGGTGTATTTCGCCAATTATGGGGATGGTCAAGGGTTTAATCGCACTTCTTATGCCTCTTTTAGTTCCTTACTGCAATCCTTGAAACCAGGGGATGGAGAAGACAATTTGCCAACTTATCATATTGGAGATAAAATCTTTGAACTTCAATGGTTCTGGACGGATAACCAGATACATTTTGATCGATTTGAGGAATTGTTACAAGCATATGGAGGCGACCCTAATAAAATTCATCCGGTTTGGAAAAGGAATGTAGTACAACACTATATTGATCATCCTGAAGTTTTTCATTTTTTAATCCAGAAAGGGGCAAAATTGGACGGGTGCTTGTTGTATGTAAGAGAAATTCATATGCTTAAATATTTACTAGAAGAAGCAGGACAGGACATTAATGCACCCTATCAAGGCAATTATCCCCTTCACGAGTTTACACAAGTGTCATCATTTTACGAAAGTTGCCGAAACCGTGATTTAATGCAATACCTGTTCAAAAACCACCCAAAACTGGACCTATCGATAACCGACCATGAAGGGCGATCGGTCATCGATAGATACCAGCAATTAGAACACTTTATCCGAAATTGGGAACAAAGAAGGGGGAACTTATTCAAGTAAAGTAAACCTAGCCAAGGCTTTGTCTTCAACCTTGGCTAGGAACTTCAGCTTAAAACAAGCGCTCAATTGCCACTCATCACGACCACCCGGCCGGACAGTTTCAAATTTTCATCGCCGATTTTATACAAGTAGGTGCCTGCGGGCAAATCCGCAGTTTCCAGATCAAACGAGTGCTCGCCATAAGCAGCCACATTCAGGGACTGGTTGCGTACTACTTTTCCGTAAACATCAAATACGTCGAGCTGGTACTGCCCAGCTGGCCAGGCATTAAGGCTGACCTGAACTTTGGCATTGGTGTGGGTTGGATTGGGATAAATGACTACGGCTGGTTTTTCATTCAGCGTGTTGTTGCCAAAACCAAGGCCTTCAGTATTGGGCTGTTGGAAGCTTGGGCAAGGGGTAGTTTCGTAGATGCGTACGTTGCGGTACTGTGATTCACTGGTGAAGGGGGCTGCGTCCATGTCGGCGGCAAAGAACATGTATTTGACTGCTCCAGTGTAAAACTGTCCCACTTTGATGGTATACTTTTTCCAGGCCCCGTTCCCTTCATAGTTGCGGAAATTGGTAATCCCCCAGGATTGGGTTCCCCACAATTGGAAAGTGTAAGGCGCAGAGATGTTCTCATCATCGTCGAATCCTAGCCCGTGAATTTCGCCCTGCAAAGTAGAGCGGAACTCAAACTCGATGTAGGTATTGGCCGTAATGGTATACGCCAATGGCACTGCTTTCCAGGCATTGTTCTTGATCGTCATGGATTTGCCTAAGTCGGCAACCGTTGCGGTACCGCCATCCTGGGAACCACCAAAGGACACTGGAACTGTTTTGCTAAAGTCGATATTGGTACAATTGGTGTTGGTGGGTGGATTGCCACCACCACCAGATGACTGCACACAGAAATTGGTCAGTGATTCTTTGGTGAATTGCCCACCTTGCGCAATGACCACGTTGTTGGCGTCCAACAATTTGAATGCACCAGTGCCATAACTGCAGCAGATGCCATCGCCAATTTTGTCCAGAATGCGCAGTCGGTAGCAGCCAAAAGGAAGACAGATCGTTTTTTCCACTTTTTGGCCAGCAGTTTTATCCACATATGGCCCCCCTTTATCCACTGCAACTCCCGCCGGGTTGAGAATTTCCCAGGTCGTTTCGCTACCGAACATATCCAGGGTAAGCGAAAAAGTAACGTTGGCGCAAGTTGCTGTGCCCGTTCCAGTCCCTGTGCCAGTACCACCGCCACCACCGCCACCTTTGCCGGTTCCGCCACCACCGCCAGCAGGGCAAGCCTGCAAACAGGTAGCAGCTGCAATCCGGTTGCGCATTAGCGTAGCAGGCTGGGTACCAAAACCGACAGTGAAGCTAATCCCGACTCGGTTGAGGTGACAGTAGGACATGATGGTTCCACCACCAGTCGGCGCGGTTACAGATGCTGCACAGTTGCCTTCTGTAAAGCCAGGGCAAGCATCCAGGGCGGTGTTGTTGCCGTTCCATACACAGGCGTGGGTATGCTGTGAACCCAGAATGTGCCCCAATTCGTGGGCTACCACCATCACCGTGAAGGAGAAAGTAGGCACATTAGAAAAGGTTTTGCCAATACCGGAATACCCCATCTTAAAGGAAGTATAAGGCCGACACAAACCATCTACAACGGCAATCCCTCCATTGCCTCGGTAAGAAAGCAACATTCCGGCATCACCATTAAAGGTACTGCGAGTACGTTGAAATTGGGTCAACAAACCGTAGGTATCCGAGCCAGAATACGGGCTCGTGGTATTCCAAATGAAGACCTGTGACAAAGTCAAACTAATGTTTTCTTTGGCGTACAAGGTCGCTACCTGGTTGAATACACCAGTAATGTATTGCGCAGTGCCATCTTGACCACCTTTGTCTACAAATACATCATTGTCTACTTCCAGGTAAACCCGTACACAAGAGGCCGCACCTCTGAGCTCGGGTGCATCTCTAAGTTCTTCTGCCCGGTAAGCCTGACCACTGTCTGCGGTTTTACAATCAAATTCAGGATGGTCTTCCATCTTGCTGTCTTCGTGTAAGATATGCAAGCGGCGATCGCCACCTTTGTAACGTCCCAATACCAGGTTGGTGTGATCAGGAGTACTGACGACGCCCGAAATCTCGTCGTCAAAAACACTGATGGCTACCACGGATTCGGGTTGTCCTTTAACGATGCCCCGATAATGAACTCCAGCATTCATTTCGTGCATCACCTTAGGATTACTAGCCAAAACGATGCTGAAGTCGTCAGCAAAAAGATTGACTTGTACCAGTTCTAATTCGTAAGTGCCCCCATCTCCGGCAGGCAAAGGTAAGTTTACTGCTTTGGGGCGCGCTTGTAGCAGCCCTCGCAAGTCTTGCGACCGCAAGGACAGCCACTGAGCGTTTACAGCGTCTGCATCGCGCAGATCTGGTGCCCGGTCAAACAGTTGGTACTTGACAAATTTAGCACGATTGCTTTTCTGAGCTTCGACCAGCTCCGCAGGACGTAAAGATAGTTGTGCATGGACTATAGACAAAGCCATAGCCAGCGCCAGCGTAAGTACAGTTCTCATGGCGTGAATCGGTTTTTGGTAAAACTTTTAAGGTTACTACGAATAAATTAAGTTACGACATGGTAGACCAAGCCGCTGGTTTTCTCAAAGTGTGTTAAATCCCCTGTATGTAAAAAGTGATTACCAATTGCTCAAGACAAAGCAAAGTATGGGCTGAAAATTAGTAGTGACGTCTTGTTGGTGTGAGATTACTATTGTTAGTTGGCGTGGCAAGCAAGTATCCGTGTTCTGGATTAGCGCTAAAATTTGGGAAGGAATCTGCACTTTATAACTCCATCCCGGGTGTTTGGATTGTGCGTAAAACAAAAAAAATATAATTCTTTTCTTGTTTTGTATTGCAAAGATAAGGCTATCGACCAAAAAAACAACCCCAAGAACAAGAGAAGCTAAAAACAAGCGATAAACTGACAATTCTCTGACTTAGTAGACAAGTAGGGCTTTGCTTGGGAGCAAAGCCCTCAAATGAGTAACCTTAAAAAACAATTCACGCCTTATAAGGATGTTATAAAGCCAGACCCGATTGGAATCGCCTCCACACGCAGTACCTGCGTTGGGCAATTCCATAATAAAGACAGCTATGATCACATTGATCATATTTCTTGTACAGTTTTTGGGAGGGGCGATAGATAGAAGGTTTCGCCAATTATTTTATAGGGCAGGCTGGAGTAGCCTTTACAAATGCTATAAAAACAAGCCCAAAATAATACAGATTTTTTTTTGACGCAAGTTTTACATTCAGAGACTTGACAGAAAGACAAAAAAAGGGTGAAACCGAAGCTTCACCCTTTCAATATAGTGCTAAATCCTATATTTTTTCATTTCGAATGTTCAACCATGAATTTGCCAGACTGCTGAAGACTTTTCCCTTTCACCTGGTAGATGTACATGCCATTTGGAAGGTCAGCCACTGGAAAATCAAGAATTGGGCTGCCTTGACTGTGGTTGATGCTTTTGCGGTAAATCATTTTACCCAAAAGATCCAACACTTGTACCTGGTAGTGGCCTGGTGGGAAGTAGTCCAATTGTAGGTTTACCTGCTGATGCGCAGGATTGGGCGATGCCAATACTTGTGGAATAGGCTGAGGTTCTGGTTCTAACCCATTCAATAAAGAAGAACAGGGCTTGGTTTCGTAAATTTTTACATTGCGGAATTGAGAATTTCCCACAGTGAGATTTTCATCGTTGTCATTGGCAAAAAATAAATATTCAGTGCCGCCAGTGTACTTTTGACCAACCGGGATGATGTATTTTTTCCAGCTCCCATAACTAGCATAAGTATTGAAATCTTGATGTCCCCATACTTGGGTACCTCCAAGTTGGAAGGTATAATACGTATTAATGGCCAAGTCGTTGTCAAAACCAATCCCATGAATCTCTGATTTTTGAGTAGAGCGGAATTCAAACTCAAGGACTGTATTCTCAGTGATGGTTCGTTTGAGCTGAATCGCTTTCCAGGCATTGCCATTTAAGGCCAGACCGTTACCATTTTCAATAATTGACGAGGTACCTTCATCTTGTGATCCTCCAAAAGACAATACCTTGAAGTTGTCATTGTTGAAATTGACATTGATGCAACCTTCACTTGGGGTAGGGGGGGCTACATTACTGACTTTGCGCCCCAAATGATCAATGCAGAATGAAGTGGACGCTTCTTTTGTGAAAGTTCCCCCTTCTGCTAGCACCTTGGCTTCACTATCTACCAAAGAAAAAGAACCATTGCCATAACGGCAACAAAGGCCATCACCTCTGGAGTCGAGCACGCGTAACTTGTAACACCCGGCTGGAAGGCAGAGCTTTTTTTGAATTTGTTGCCCATTGCTTCTGATGCCATATGGCCCACCCCGATCTACTAGGGCATTGGTAGCATCAAGTATTTCATAGGTAATTTCATTGCCATAATCGTCGAGCGTAAGGGTAAAGGTGATTTCTCCGCAGGAAGGCCGTGGAATGGAACATCCACTCATACAAGGGGCACTGGCAATACGATTGCGGATGATATTGCCAGGTTGCAAGCCAAAACCTAGCGCAAAATTAATACCATATTGTGTAATGTGGCAGTATGACATCATGGTGCCACCTTGATTGGGTACTGCTGGAGTAGGGCAGCCACCGTCGGTGAAACCAGCACAACCATCAAGTGCGGTATTGTTGCCGTTCCACACGCAGGAATGGGTGTGATGGGACCCCAAAATATGCCCCAATTCGTGGGTGAGTACCATTACCGTGAAAGAATACGCAGGTGCTACTCTATAGCTTTTACCAATGCCCGCATAACCCAGATTGAATGGATCACACAAGCCATCTACCACGGCAATTCCACCACCACCCTTGTAGGAAAGCAATAGTCCTGCGTCGCCTTTAATTTGTCCGGCGCGTTTGTTTTTGAATTGATTCAGCAAGCCGTAGGCATCATATTCGTTGTACGGACTGGTAGTGTTCCAAACGTAAAGTTGGGAAAGATTGAGTTTGATGCCTTCATTGGCGTACAAAGTAGCGGTTTGATTGAATATCGCTTGGACATAACGTGTAGTTTCATCTAGCCCCCCTTTATCCAAAAATACATCATAGTCTACTTCTAAGTATAGATTGACACAGTTGTTGGCCGCCCTTAGATCGGGGGTCTTTTCCAGCTCCTTGGCGGAATAGCCCCTTTGCCCATCTGGTGTATAACATTGGAAATCAAGCCGATCAGGAATTAGCTCTTCGGAATACAGGACGTGTAAACCTTTGACTTTGTTTTGCTTGGACTGGTATTTGGCCAAAGTCAAGTTTCCTGCTTCCAGGGTGCTGATCATGCCCAGCACTTCATCGCCATATATGCTCAAGGAAGCGATAGAACCGGGTTTCCCTTTGACGACACCACGATAATACAAACCTTCAGTCCTTTCAAGCGGTCCATGTGTAGGATCAGCCAACTTCAGGGTATAATCTGGGCTCGACAATTCAACTCGGTACAGTTCAAGCGTTGCTATTTCCCCTTGAACGGGTAGATCAATTTCAATGACAGAGTAGGGATGCCTCAATAAATTTTGAGCAACACGCTCTTGGAAATCAAGCCCTTGAGCAAGTGGAAGTTCAGCATCTTTCAGCGCATTACTAGAAGGAAACAATGCCAGCCGGATAAAGGGTGATTTTCCCTTTCTCAACGCATCAATTTGTTCCTGTGGGCGTAATGCAGTTTGGGCATGCGTCCAGGTTAAGGCACATGCCAGTACAGTTGTTAGTAGTGTTTTCATAGTGTTCCTGTACAAAAATCGGTGAACAATAAACAGCTAAGCAGCCCGAATACAGTTAGTAATCAAGCTGTTACAACAAGTCGCATTTGAGGCTTATGGTGTTAGTTATGCACGAGCTTTTAATGTTGCGGATGTTGTAAACAACAAACGCAATTCATAAGGCAGTACCTTACAAAAGCCTGAATGGGAACGGTCTCGTGAAAGTGATTAAATTTCCAAGTGGTCAAAAAAGTGGTTCACAAATAATATGTAGAGGGAGTAAGGCTCACATTGAGCCAAATTTGGAATAGGTGTATTGATATTTGGAGGGAACAAATACTACAAAATCACATGCAAGGTATAGGCATTTTTAATGAGATTCAAATGTTTTTTTAACATAGGCGTTTTTTTACTTAAAAATTACTTAAATCAGACAAAAAAAAGTGTTCCTGCGTACAGGAACACCTAATTATTGGGTCTGGATATCAACATTTTTCCTGACTTTTTGAATTGATCATTGTGAATGACATAAAAGTAAACCCCTGATGCCCAGTTTTTTGTATTGAGTTGCCATTCCCATACATTGGAATCGGTGAGATTCAAAGGATAGTTGTTCAGCAACTTTTGCCCCAAAGCATCAAAAACGCTCAATTTGTATTGTCCAACTGGCCAGTTCAACAAACTGAAACGAGCGCTCACATCGCTAGGGTTGGGCGCAATCAATACGTCTGGACTGGGATTTTTCTGTTCTACTGGCCTCACTAGTTCCAAATCGATAGTAGGCTCCTGGAAGCCAGGGCAGGGCGTTTCTTCGTAAATGCGCACATTGCGGAATTGGGATTCACTGGCAAATGGGGCAGCATCTTTGTCTGCGGCAAAAAATAGTCGAGTAGTAGCACCTGTATAAAATTTGCCTACAGGGATGGTGTATTTTTTCCACTGGCTATTTCCCTCATAATTGCGGAATTCTGCGATGCCCCAGGTTTGGGAGCCCCAAAGTTGGAAAGTAAAGGGCGAGGAAATATTTTCATCATCATCAAAACCGATGCCGTGGATTTCACCCAACTGAGTGGAGCGAAATTCAAATTCAATAAAGGTTTTTGCAGTCACAGTGTAATTGATGGCTACTGCTTTCCATGCATTGTTTTTGATGATCAGGGTTTTTCCTGCATCTGCAATGGTCGCGGTGCCTCCATCCTGGGAGCCCCCAAAAGAGATGGGAGGGTAACGGTTAAAATCAACGTTGATACATGTTGCATTGGGTGGGTTATCACCACCATTGTCAGCTGCCTTGACGCAGAAGTTAGCTAGCGCTTGGCTTCCAAACACAGCCCCTTTGGTGATCTCCACGTTATTGGCATCGAGTAAGCGGTAACTGCCGTCGCCATAGGCACAACAGATTCCATCGTTGCGTTTGTCATAAATTTTGAGCACGTAGCAGCCATAAGGCAGGCAGACCTTGCGTTCAATTTTTTGGCCCAAGGTTTTGTCCACATAAGGCCCACCTTTTTCGACGGCAACTCCCGCCGGGTTGATGATTTCCCAGGTGGTTTCACTGCCAAAAAGATCCAGCGTCATCTGAAAAGTGACATCCCCACAGGTGGCGTTGTTGTTTCCGCCGCCGCCACCACCGCCGCCGCCACCGCCACCGGTTGTGCACACTTGTAAGCAGGTAGCCGCGGCAATCCGATTGCGAATCAGATTGCCGGGCTGCGCGCCAAATCCCTTTGAAAAATTAATGCCTACCGTATTCACGTGGCAATACGACATAATGGTGCCACCCCCAGCAGGGGTACGCTCGGTAGCACTACAGTTGCCCTCCGTATACCCCGGGCATGCGTCGATGGCGGTATTGTTGCCATTCCAAACGCAGGCATGGGTGTGCTGAGAACCAAGGATGTGCCCCAACTCGTGGGCGACAACCATTACACTGAAAGAATAAGTTGGCAAATTGGAATAAAAGCGACCCACACCAGCTACACCCATTTTGAAGGAATTGTAAGGGCGACAGAGGCCATCCACTACCGCAATGCCGCCACCTCCTTTGTATGTAATCAATTCTGCTGCATCGCCATTAAAGCTGGTGCGGGTACGCTGAAACTGCGTCAAGAGCGTGTATGTATCAGAACCGGAATATGGGCTACTGCTGTTCCAAATGAACACCTGAGACAAACTCAAACTGATGTTCTCATTGGCATATAAGGCAGCAACCTGGTTAAACATACCAGTCACATATTGTAAGGTGCCATCCTGGCCTCCTTTGTCGTTAAAAATATCGTTGTCTACTTCCAGATACAAGCGCACGCAGGGGGCCGCACTGCGCAACCCTGGCTGTGCACGTAAGTCTTCTGCCCGGTACTCGATTTCATTGTCTGGACTCAAGCAATGAAAATCGGGGCGTTCGGCCATTTTTTCATCAGCATGTAAAAGGTGCAAACGTGGGTCGGCGCCCTTGTAATGCCCCAAGATCCGATTACCTTCCTCTGGGGTGCTGATGACACCCGTTACTTCGTTGTTAAAAATGCTGATGGCCGCCATGGACTCCGGACGTCCTTTGATTCGTCCTTGATAAAAGAGTCCATTAAACCCGCTTGAAGTTGTGTTGCTTTGTTGGGAAAACTGTACTGTGAAATCGGCACTCAAAATGTCAACTTTTACCAATTCCAGTTCCATCATCGTTCCATCGGCATTTGGCAAGGGCAAAGAGAGGGCCAGTGGCCGCTCCCTTTGCAATGGGATTATACTTGCCGTATTAAGAAACATCCATAGTCCGTTGACTACCTGGGACTCGCTCCTCAATTCGGGAGCCCGCGCAAACAGGTGAATCGTTTTAAAGGTTACATTATTTTTTATCCTTGCTTCTACCAAATCACTTGGTCGCATAGTACTTTGAGCGTTGGCCAATGTGCATAGCATAGCCAACACTACAGTGTGTAGTGTTCTCATGATGTATTAAAATTTTTGAAATTCCAAACAATGCTGTTTGGGCAAACGTATATTGGTTTAAATAGGTAGCTCAGGAGGCAATTGTGCCCGAGCGGATCAGTGAATTATGAACTTGTGATTATGTGAAGAAGAGTGATTATGGAAGGAAAAGTAGAATAAGTAGGGTAAACAAAAAATGATGTCACTTAATATTTTAATTGGGATAGAAAGAATATTAATAATGCAAATATAGTCTTTTGTTTTGACGAATGCAAGCCTTCATTACAAAAAAATGACACTAAAGAAAATAACCTTTCAACAACTTGCTAAAAGGTTATTTTCTGGATCAAACTAGCCCATCTCTTGCACCACCTCTTCAACTTGTGGGATCATCCGCTTCAACATACCTTCGATACCCGCCTTAAGGGTAACGGTAGAGGAAGGACAACCGCTGCAAGAGCCTTGCATCAGTACAAAAACTTTACCGTTTTCGTAGTGCTTGAACTCAATGTTTCCACCATCCATTTCCACGGCTGGCTTCACGTAGGTATCAATCAGTTCTTTGATTTTTTGCACCAGCTCAGCCTCATCACCGGTGTAGGTTACTCCAGCGCGATCTGCTTCAACTTTGGCCGTATGCTCAGCAAACCCTTCTTTCACCAATTCCCCACCTTCTTCAATGTAGTTTTTGATGAAATCTTTGAGCTTGAGCATGATGTCGGGCCACTCGTAGTTCAATTCCTTACTAACCGTGACGAAGTTGTTGCTGACGTACACGCCTTTTACATAAGGAAACTCAAAAAGTGCCACCGCTAATGGTGACCACTCGTGAGCCAAATCCACTTCGCGGAAATCGGCAGTGCCGCGATACAACATGCGGTTGGTCACAAATTTGAGTGACTCCGGGTTGGGCGTTTGCTCGGTGTACAACAACACCGGGCTTTTGGTAACAGTAGTCTCCATATCTTGAGTGTCTGTTGTCGTGTGAGTTATTTAGAATGAATCTACAAGGTAACGCTTTTTAGGCCCCAGTGGTTTTTAAAGCGATTGAGTTTTTGCAATAATTTCCTCAAGGTTGAGCTTTTCCACCTGATTGCTGGTTAAATCTCTAAACCGCAACAGTCCACTTTGCAACTCATCCGTATCCACAATGATGACAAAAGGTACCTGCCGTTTTTGGGCATATTTAATCTGCTTGTCAAATTTTGCAGGTTCAGGGTACATTTCTGAGTTCACACCCGCGTCGCGCAGTTTTTTTAGCGCTTTAAATGCATAAAACTGTGCTTCCTCATTCAGTACAATAAATAATACCTTAAGTGAGCTGCTGTTATCATTAGGGAAAAGTTGGAGACTTTCCAGTACATCGTAAATGCGTTCGGCGCCAAAAGAAACTCCTACGCCCGATACATCTTTGAGGCCAAATACCTCGGTGAGGTTGTCATAACGACCCCCTCCTCCAATGCTGCCCATGGTTACTCCTTTGGCTTGCACTTCAAAAATGCAGCCCGTATAATAATTGAGTCCACGGGCCAGGGTGATGTCGAATTGCACTTCTTGTTGGAGTGGACTGCTGTTGAGGAATTGCAGCATGGTTTGAATTTCCTGGATGCCCAGTTTCCCAGTTTCGCTGGCTTCCAAGGCACTTTGTAATTCTTCCAGCGATTGAATGGTCAGAATCTGGGTGATTGTTTCCACCGCTGCTTCGCCAATCCCTCGCTCCGCCATCTCTTTTTTTACCCCGTCCAGGCCAATTTTGTCCAGTTTGTCGATGGCCACGGTCATGTCCACCATCAATTCAGGTATACCCGCTACTTCTGCAATCCCGGTAAGGATCTTGCGGTTGTTGAACTTGATGACGACTGGCAAATTGAGTTTGGAAAAAACCTCATCGTAAATCTGCACCAACTCAGCCTCGTAAACCAGTGAAGTAGAACCCACCACATCCACATCGCATTGGTAAAACTCCCGATAACGTCCCTTTTGAGGCCGATCGGCCCGCCAAACGGGTTGAATCTGGTACCGTTTGAAAGGGAAGCTGATCTCGTTCTGGTGCATCACCACAAAACGGGCAAAGGGCACGGTAAGGTCGTAACGCAGGCCGCGTTTGGCCAGTGCGGGGGTGAGCGCTTTGTAAGCTTGAGCCTCAATGTCCGCAGGCTTGATGCCTTTTAGGTATTCGCCATTGTTCAGGATTTTGAACAACAGGCGGTCACCTTCTTCACCGTATTTGCCGGAAAGGGTGCTGAGGTTTTCCATCGCCGGGGTTTCAATGGGCAGATAGCCGTACTTGACAAACACCGAACGGATGGTATCGAAGATATAGTTGCGTTTGAGCACCTGATCGGGGGTGAAATCCCGGGTGCCTTCGGCGGTAGTTGGTTTCATTTTTTTAAATGACAGATGAAAACTGTTTCAAAAAGCGCACATCGTTTTCAAACAACAAGCGAATATCAGTAATGGTGTACAACATCATGGCCTGGCGCTCGATGCCCATGCCAAAGGCAAAGCCGGAGTACTCTTCAGGATCGATGCCACAATTGATCAATACCTGTGGATCGACCATGCCACAACCCAAAATTTCTACCCAGCCACTGTGCTTGCACACCCGACAGCCCTTGGCGTTGCAAATGAAGCAGGACACGTCCATTTCGGCGCTGGGCTCAGTGAATGGGAAAAACGAAGGCCGCAGGCGAATTTTGGTATCAGGACCGTACATTTCCTTGGCGAAGTAGTACAAGGTCTGCTTCATGTCGGCAAAAGACACGCCCTTGTCGATGTACAAACCTTCCACTTGATGAAACTGGCAATGCGAACGAGCCGAGATGGTCTCGTTGCGGTAAACCCTCCCCGGGGCAATGATGCGAATGGGCGGCTTTTGTGAAGTCATCACGCGCGCCTGTACCGAAGAAGTATGGGTACGCAGCAGCATTTCGGTGCTGTTGCGGAGGTAATACGTATCCTGCATGTCGCGCGCCGGATGGTCGGCAGGCGTATTCATGGCCGTGAAGTTGTGCCAATCGTCTTCAATTTCACGCTCCTCCGCGACTACAAAGCCCAGGCGTTCAAAAATGCGCACAATGCGGTTCAGCGTCACCGCCACGGGATGGCGAGAGCCCAGGTCAATGGGTTCACCGGGTGCGGTAATGTCCAAACCAGCCGCCTGAGATTTTTCGGCAGCAGCTTCGGCTACCGCTTTGAGGGTTTCAAACTTGGCCTCGGCAAGCTCTTTGGCTTTGTTGATCAATTGACCAAATTCCTTTTTTTGCTCATTCGGTACGTTCCGAATTTCGCCCATCAGGGGTTTGATCACATTGTTGGAGCCCAGGAAGCGCAAACGAAACTGCTCAATGGTTTCCGCAGAGGCGGGATTGGCCACCTCAATTTCCTGCAGCAAGTCCTGTAATTGTTGAAATGCGTTGGCAGACATATTCATTTTTTAAAAAATCGCTGGCAAAAGTAAGCATTTTACTTTCATGTAGAATCAATAACAATGGCGATATTGCGCAGAGTTCCATTTTTTAAGTTGAAAAGTTTGAAGTTGAAGTGTTGAAAAGAGGTCGGTAATCCAGAATTGCTGCTCAATGCTCAACTTTTAATTGCTCTTCAACTTTCAACTTTCAACTTTCAACTTTCAACTTTTCAACTTAAATGTCACAGCTCCGCTTCTACTTCACCTATCTTTCTTGCCTCGCCCTTCTGGTCGGCTTGGTGGTTTCTCCCTTTTTGCAATCCATGAGTTTGTTTGGTTTTGCCATTGCCGCAGTGTGGGAAAGCATCGCCACTAGATCGACACTGGTGGAGCGTTGGACAGCATTCTGGCGTAGGCCCGATTTCTGGGTTTTTGGCCTGCATTTTGCGATCGTTTTGTTGGGTTTTTGGGCAATACAAGACATGGATTTTTGGCTGGAGCGTTTGCGCATCAAATTGCCTTTTTTGATCTTGCCGCTGGCTTTCTTTTTTATGCCACAATTTTCGCAAAGACAGTATTTTAGCTTACTTTATGCGCTGGTCATTGTGTTGTCGATCACCAGTTTGGGCATCCTGATTAACTACAATCTGGACTACGAAAACATCCAACTCCTGATCAAACAGGGCCAAGCCATGCCCGTGCCCACCAACCACATCCGCTTTAGCTTATTGTTGGCCATTGGGGTATTGTCGGCAGGGTATTTGTACTGGCAAGGGTACTATTTCAAAAGTGAAAAGGAGCGAAAATGGATCGCTGGAATGGGACTGTTTCTCTTTGGATTTATCCATGTGCTTTCGGTGCGCAGTGGCATTGCGGCGCTGTATTTGGCTATGTTGGTAGTGGGCTTGCGCTATGCTTGGGTGAGCCGCAGGTATTGGTTGGCCTTGGGGGTAGTAGGAGTACTGGCGGCCTTGCCCGTACTGGGTTATTTTGTCCTGCCAAGTTTTAAAATGAAGGTCGATTACGCCCTATACGACCTGCGCATGCGCCAAAGCGGCCACACTGAGATGTTGTCTGACTCTGAGCGCATTACAACCTTAAAAGTGGGCTGGAAAATCTTCAAGGCAGCGCCTTTGCTGGGCGTGGGAGCGGGCAATTTGGATCAAGCCGTGCATGCCCAATACGCAGCCCATCACCCCAACGCCGCGCGAGTAATGATGCCCCACAACCAGTTTTTATACGTGGCGGCGGGTTCGGGAATAGTGGGGTTGCTGCTGTTTTGTGTGGCGATCTTCCTACCTGTTTTTTACAATCACAATTATCGGGATGAGTTGTTTTTGGGGACTTATGTGGTTCTTCTTGCTTCCTTGTTGGTGGAGGCTACTTTGGAGAATTCGATGGGGGTGGCGCTGGCGAGTTATTTTTGGTTGTGGGGGCTGAAGCAAATGAATTTGTCAAAATAATTGCAAAACAATACTCTTAACATTTTTTTATTGTTGAATTGATTCAGTAGATGTATTTTGCCCAAGAATAACAACCTAATTGTAATGAATTCCCAAAACTTAATCACCCGGGATCGATTGGCCATTGAACTAGGCTGCCACCCGAGAACACTGAAACGCAAATTGCAGAAACTGGGCTACCAACTTCCGCCGGGCTTGGTTTCAGCTGCTGATGCAGAGGAGATAAAAAAATTACTGCTTCAATCGACTGGCCTAGAAAGTTTTACACCTAAAACGAACCAGCTGCTTCAGGGCGAATCCACGCCGTCAGGATTGCACCTGGAGGCTGTGCAGGCAAGCCACGAAACTTATTTTTCTTCTGACGAAACAGGAACCTGAGTGTCCATTAATGTCCATTAATGTCCATTCTCCTTGTTTGAATCTAGCCTATCTTGTGCTCGAAATTTCACAGCACGGTACTGTCTTGGGGCGATAAAAAAATAAGTGCTCATTTTGCCAAAGGATTAGATGAGTAAACGCTTAATTTTAAGTGTCTTATCTAGTCCTTTGGCTCAAAAAAAATGAGCACTTATTTTTGCCCAACTACATAGTACTATTCCCAGGCCTGGGTTGTCTTTGTTCACAACCTAAAATGAAACACTTATGTCATTTTTTAAAACCGTTTTAGCTTTGCTTTTGCTCATGGTAGCAGGAGCGAGATTGAGTGCTCAATGTGGCACGATTAGATTTACGCCGCCAGTCGTGATAGGTAACAATGCTACTTTTGCGGTGTGGTACGATATCTCACCGACTCCACCGAGTACCATCAACAGCCTTGATTTGTACGTCAGTCTGGGTTCCGCCACTCATGTTTCTTCAATCGGGAATTTGGGTTTTTCGGCGGCGTACAGTTCGGGTTTCGGCGCGGTAAGAATTCAACGCTCCAGTTCTTATACTCCTACTAGTAATTTTAAACTTTGTGACATTACCTTTTCGTTGCCTTTGAATCAATCCACGAATATTTGTCTTAGTGCAGGGCTTTTAGTACGTCCGGGTGGCAATTGCTTCCCTTCAAATTTGATGACGAATACTTGTATAACGTATACTATGCCTAGTGTGACCATCAATGGCAGTGTAGTAAGAGCACCACTGGGTAATCCAATGAATAATGTACAAGTCATTATTCAACCTATAACAGGCAATCCAGTATCGGTTCAAACCTACTCCCAGGGGACCTATAGTGCAGTGATGGCTCCGAGTGCAAGTTTCACCGCTACGGCAAGCAGAGACGATGCGTCATCTCAGTGCGGTATCACTGAATACGACATAGCAGCAACTCAAAGAGCAATCAATTTTTACAATTACAACTGGCTCCCCACGCCAGAGGAACGAATTGCGGCAGATGCCAATAGGAATGGTACCATTAACACCTCGGATATACTTGAAATACGCAAAGTTATTCTGGGTATAGGTACTGGCTTTATTAAGGACTGGGAATTAGTTCCTTATGTTGCTTATACTTCGATGGCAATGCCATCCAATCCATTGCAAGTTCCAAGTTACAGTACACAGATGTCAGTTAATCCAAGCGACCCCATCAACAATACTTTTTTCGGTATTAAATATGGCGATGTAGATAAGTCGGGAAGCAGTTGTGCCCAAACTTCATTTGCAGAGCCTGTGGCCAGCAAAATGATCAGAATAGGAAAGGCGCAGGTGCAGGCAGATAAGACGGTTTTGATCCCGGTTTATGGCAAGCAATTTCAATCGGAAATGCTGTTTTCCTTGGGTTTGCAATTTGACCCCACCTCAATCCAGGTGATTGGCCTTAAAGCAGGGGCTTTACCAGAGTTTACTGCCGATTGTTATGCAATAGACGTGAATAAATCCGGATTGGTAAACATCCTTTGGGTGAATACCAAAAGTAAAACCGGGGTAAGTGTAAAGTCCAACGATCCGCTCTTTTATGTTCAAGCTAAGTTGTCATTCACCGACACCAAAATCTCAGAAAAAGCAGTATCTCTTAGCTATGATCGTGTGCAAAACATCTCGATCAACAGTGGCGAGAACTTCCGCAAAGGCGAGACTCTGGGATTGGAATTTGAAGAAGCCGAGGGTGGTGCCAATATCCTGAGCCTCCCCAATGAGCATTCATCAAAACTCAAAACAGGTCTCTACCCCAATCCATTCAAAAACCAGCTCAATCTGAATCTTGATAGCCCAATTGGCGGCGAGGCAGAGTTGCGCTTGATGAATCAGAATGGGCAATTGCTTTATAGCACAAAACTAGCAGTAGTTTCTGGAAACAACAACATGAGTCTGGGGCAATTGGACGCAATTCCATCTGGTGTTGTTCTTTACCAATTGGTACTTCCTGGTAAGATACTCAGTGGTAAATTGATTAAAGAATAAACTTTATCACCATGCAGGCACCAGAGCAAACCAATGGATTTGTCTCTGGTGCTTTTATAATTGATCTATCTCATGAACCGATTTATTCTTCCTATGCTGCTTGTGTTTATCACGACTCATGTGCAAGCTCAAATTTATTTTAATACAGGTGATCGATATTTTGGCCGCTTAATTCTGGACAATTGTGACTACAAAATCACTACTCAACAGCGGGGAAAATATCCTCTCCCTTTATCAGAAATAGCAATTTCTCCAGATGGAAGACTTTTAGGTCATACGGGAGAGTATCAACGCTACCTAGGAGATACGACCTCCTACCTAATAGCTGAGTATGACTTTAAGAAAAACATTCCATTAGATACTATAATTTTATTTCGATACAGTTCAACTTCGCTCAGTATTACTGCACAAAATATCGCATATTTTGGCGGGACCGGTTTTCTTGCTGCTATGGACTTAAAAACTAAAGCTATTGAAACTTGGGGACTCTATGGTCTTATTCCAGGAGACATTCAGTATATTCCCGATGATAGTGTATTGATTACCCAAGCGGAAAGTATTTTACCAGATTCTCCAGGGCAATGGATATTGAGAATAGACCTTAAAACAAAACAGATCGACACGATTATGACCTTTCCTAAAGGAGACAGGGTGTTTGGTATGGTTACGCTCTGGGATTATGCGGCCAAAAAGCGCCGCCTCTATGCGACATTAGAAGGGAGTCCAGCTAGTAGGTTAGAACACACCAATGACATTATCGAGATAGATGTCAAAAACAGAACCATTACCAAGGTATGTGAAAACTTACCCTTAAATTTTCCAACTCTTTGGGGTATGGCCAGCGACGACGACGTCCGCACCCAATTCAACATCCGCATGGACCTCGATCCTGACAACAGTAGCGGCCGCTTTGTGGATCATTTTAAGCTAGATACCCTCTGCCTCACCACGCTACCTATTGCCGATCAGGATGCCAGCATCAAATCCTACATCGGGGGCATTGATTCACTCGTGGTGCAAATTCAATCCGGCATCAAACACCCGGGGCAGGAAATGTTGGAACTGCGTAGTATTTTTCCGGGCATCAGCGCCAGTTTTATGGGCAAGGAAAAAATCGTGCTGCGCAACCTGGGTACTGCCAGCGATGAAGCCTTTACGGATGCCCTGCGCAGCATTCGTTACCGCATCGAAGCTACAGAGGTGCAGGATGGCGAGCGGGTCGTATTGTGCAACATTTACAAAAACGGCATCAAAGGTGATCCGGCTATGGCCTACCTGCGGGTACGCGCTTATGCCCGTCCCTTTGCGGGCAACGATACCTCGGTACAAGGCTGTGAGCATGGTACCTTTATCGATATGTACAAAGCGTTGGGCCCCAAAGCTTATCCTGGTGGCACTTGGTCTCCAGCCTTGCGGATCAACAATTTTTTGAATCCCGACTTGGATACCGCTACGCATTATTTCTACATCGTCAAAGCGGGAGATTGCCCTGCCGATACGGCCCAGATTAGGGTGGAGCGCCCCTTGCCCTTCCCGGCCATCGGCATCAATGGAATCCGCGAACGCCGCACCCAGATCGTTCAGCTTTGCGCAGGGGATAGCATTACTTGGGACATTTCGGCAGGTTTGTTGTCTGCCCGAAGGTATTCTTGGGAAAACCAGGCCCGCACTCCTCCTCGCCGTACTTTCACCCAGCCGGGGAGCCATTTTATCAACATTGAGGATTACAATGGCTGCACCTGGGTAGCAGGCATTACCATTTTAGCCGCCAAGGGAGACAAAGCCGCCAAGCGGGAAAAAGTCACCTTGCGCAAAGGCGAGGTATATGTATGGGAAAACCAGGTGATCCGGCAGGATACCACCATTTGTCGGGTGATCCCCCGACCAAGTACCTGTGATTCTACATATTGCCTGGAGGTGAAATTCACCACGACGTCCACCCGCGAGCTTGCCATCAACCGCAATGCGGATTTTTATTTTCCCGGCCTGCTACACGAAGGCGGGCACATGAATGTATTTAGTCATACTGGCACCAAGGGCCGGGTTGTGGACATGGAAGTGTGGGATCAATGGGGACGTTCCCTCTGGCGGGGCAAAGACTTTTTGACCAATGACCCCACCCAGGGTTGGAATGGCCAAAGCAATGGCCAATGGGTTGCGAAAGGCATGTACCTGAGCTTGGCTAAAATCCAGTTGGACGATGGAAGGATTGAATGGGTGAGTGGGAAGGTGCTGCAAATGCAGTGAAAGTCGTTGGTTGATTTGAGCATTTTACCCGCCACTACGTGGGCGCTCGTCGATCTTTTGATGACGCTACGCGTCAGCTCGACGATCGCAGGTCTCAGAGCCTACCGTGCTTTAAGCTTTTTCCCCTTGTTCAACTAGGAGTAGAATCTGGAACCCGCGATCGTCGAGCCCGCTCGCGCAGCGAGCATTTTGGGATCGACGAGCGCCCACGTAGTGGCACGTAAAATGTTCAGTAAAAACGAATCAGCTAGCTCTTTTAAACAATCCTCCTCACCACCGTATCCACCCTCAATTTTTCATCCGCCCCCAAATTCAACAGCAACAGCCCCGGTCTTTTCCCCACCTCAATACTCCCCAAGCTGTCCTCAAAACCCAGCGCTTCCGCCCCATTGATGGTTGCCCAACGCAAAATCGTCGTAAAAGGCACATAAGACTGGAAACGTGCAATGGTTTTCATTTCCTCTAGCACCGACAACTGCCAGTTGGAGGTCAAACTATCGGTACCGATGGTGACCTTCGCTTCTGTATCCAGGAAATACTGGTAATTGGGCAAGCGGTTTTCGATGAACAAATTGGCATTGGGGCAGGTGGCCCAAAAAATATCCTGATTCCAGGCCTGAGCGGCACGGATGTCTTCACGGGTACTTTCAGTATTGTGTACAAAAAGGGTACGGCAGGCCGGATCCATGTTTTCCATGGCATAATGGATGGAGTTTTTGCCACTGGGCTGAAACTGATCCAGCGGGAAACCAAAGCCACTGTAAAACTCCAAAAAGCTTCCGGTTTTAGTCTGGAAAAGCGCGTTTTCACCTGGCGTTTCTTGGTTGTGGATGCTCACGGTGCAGCCCGGCTGGTTCAGCGCGTTGATTTTTTTGAACAAATTGCGCGAAACCGTATAAGGCGCATGAGGCACTGCACTTTTGCGATTGCGATTGCTGTCGCTCTGTTGGTCGTAGGCGGGTTTGAAGTTGTTGAACCAATTGTCGGCGCCCTCTTCCTGCAAGAAGTCAAAAAACTCCACAAAAGTGTAGTATTGGATCTGGCTTTGGTTCTTGCGGTTGGCCGTGTCGGCTTTATTGGAAATGTCGCCTACGGCCATGATGCCACCGTCCCACATTTCGGCATCGGCGCGATCGATGGCATCCAGGATTTCCTCCATGGAGATGTCACGGAAGTTGACCACCGTTTGTAAAAAAGGCACCAGGCCCGTTCCGGTATTGGCCTTGTCTTTCATGTGGGAAAGCTCCAGGTGGCAGTGGGTATTGATGAAGCCGGGCACAAGGGCACCTTCCAGTTTTTCTATACTGGCCGAGTCGTGGGCCGCCGCATCATCAATTTGTAAAATGGTGCCTTGGGGGTCAAAGATCACAACTTTGTCGAGCAAAGCAGCGTCGTTGGTTCCAGTATAAAGGCGATCAGCGCTGATCTTCCGTATCATGAGTCGTTTTTTGTGTCAATTTAAATAGGAAAAGGGCGTACCAGCACCCCGTTTTTGATCCGTGGTTCAAACCAGGTTGACTTGGGCGGCAAAGCCTGGTTGTGATCCGCCAGCAGCATCATTTCCTGCAAGTCGATGGGGTAGAGGGCAAAGGCTACGCGCTGGGGTTTGCGCTGTTGTTCTTGCTGCAAATAGTCGATGCCTTTGACGCCTTCCACGTAGTGCAGTCTGGTCTCCTGGCGCACATTGACGATGCCAAACACATTTGGCAAAATCACTTCGTTGAACAACTGGGTGTCCAAAATGGCTTTTTCCCAGTGGTAGTGCTCCAAAAAATCACCGCGCCAAGTTAGGCGAAAAGCCCGATTTTCTACCAATAAACCCCATTCAAATTTCTGAGTTGGCAGTACTGGGCTGGGACTGAATTCGATGTGAAAGTAGGGTTCCAGCTTTTTGAGTAACTCATCCGCAGTCCAATTTACCTCGTCCAGGACGCGGTGAAAAGCCTGGATGTTTAAATAATTGGAGGGAAAAATGGCTACCAAAAAATCGGGATCAGCCTTTCCGTGTATCAAGTTCCGCTCGTATAAAACCGCCGAAGAGGAGCAGCGATGGTGCCCATCGGCAATGTAGGAACGGGGCACAAAGGCGGCAAACAATTCCTGGATGTATTGCACTTCAATGGGGTCGCTTACTTCCCAGATCTGGTAGGTTTGCCCATCGGCTGGGAAGGGGATTTCCAGGTCTGGGGCTTGTTTATCGGCGATGTTTTGCATCCATGCTTCAATGGCGGGCACACTGGGATAAGCCAATAAGACAGGTTTGATCATCGCTTGTTGTTCCTTCCACAAGCGAATTTGTACTTCCTCTTTGGCGGGGATGGTGTTTTCGTGCCGTTTGATGGCCCCTTGTAAATAATCTTGAATGCTGGCGCAAGCCACAATGCCCAATGCGCGATGGGTAGCAGCTTGAATGGAGCAAAGGTAAAGGGCTGGTATTTCGCGCGACTCAAAGCAACCGTCTTGTACAAAATGAGGGAAATCTTCTTTTACGGCAGCAAAAAAAGTGTCGTTGGATTCAATTTTGTCCAAATGTGGCAAGAGCGCCCGAAAAGGGTTAATTTGCATGGATCCGGTTACTTGGGAAGCAAGGTAGCAAAAAATAAAAATAAAAAGGAACGGGTGGAAAGTTATCACACCCATTCCTTAGCGCAGGACAGCCCCAGAAGGGAAGGGGCTGACACATGATTGTTTGGTACTAGCGTTGCATAATGTTCTCTTAGCCTGCTGCGTGGCAAAGACTATCTGATTTAGAACAAGAAAATTTGTGGCTAGATAGCGTAGAAGGCTGAAAATAATACTGGAACAGAAGATTAAGAGTATGCAGAAGACTAGAACTACAAAAACAATGGCCAAATATACAACTAATTGCATTCCATGCATGTCGAATAATTGTAAAAATTAGATTTTATTTACATGCTCCAATGTGGTGTTGGAACCATTTTGTACACCCATATCGTTGGACAAAAGCTTATATTCGCGCCAAATTTAGCTTGAGCGCTTAAAACGCAACTCCACTACAACTGTGTTACCATGTCAAAAAAATATTTGATCACCTCCGCTTTGCCTTATGCCAATGGCGCCCTTCACCTGGGTCACCTGGCTGGCGCTTATTTGCCTGCTGACATCTACGTACGTTACCTGAGGATGCTCGGCAAGGAGGTGGTATGGGTATGTGGCTCGGACGAACACGGCGCAGCCATCACCATTAAGGCCAAAAAAGAAGGCACCAGCCCACAGGAAATCATCGACAAGTACCATACGCTGAACAAGGCTACTTTTGAAAAACTGGGCATCTCCTTCGACATTTACCACCGCACCAGTGAGCCGATTCACCACAAAACCTCGCAAGATTTTTTCCTGCGCTTGCACGAAAAAGGCGATGAGTTTGAAGAGCATTTTATCGAGCAATACTACGACGAGGATTACAATCAATTCCTTGCCGATCGCTACATCATCGGGACTTGCCCCAAATGTGGACACCCCGAAGCCTTTGGCGACCAGTGTGAAAACTGTGGCTCCGACCTGTCGCCGTTGGAATTGATCAATCCCCGCTCCACCCTCAGTGGCAAAACACCCGTCCTGAAGGAAACCAAACACTGGTACTTCAAACTCAACAACCATACCGAGTGGTTGAAACAGTGGGTCGAAACCGGAGTACTCGACGGCAAACAACACCACGACCCCAAAACCTGGAAAAACCACGTATTGGGGCAATGCTTGTCTTGGTTGGATGGTGGTCTACATCCTCGTTCCATTACCCGCGACCTGGATTGGGGCATCCCCGTGCCGCTGCCCGAAGGCAAGGGAAAGGTTTTATATGTATGGTTTGACGCGCCGATTGGCTACATCTCCGCCACCAAGCAATGGGCGCTGGACCATGGCAAAAACTGGGAAGAATACTGGAAAGGGGACGATGTGGAATTGATCCATTTTATTGGCAAAGACAACATCGTTTTCCACTGCATCATTTTCCCGGCTATGCTCAAGGCGCACGGCGAATTTGCCCTGCCTAAAAACGTGCCAGCCAATCAGTTCCTGAATTTTGAAGGTCAAAAATTCTCCAAATCGCGGGGTTGGGGCATCGAACAACATGACTACCTCGAAGAGTTTGCCGATTTTCCCAATAAAGAAGATGCATTGCGCTATGCCCTGCTGCGCAACATGCCTGAAAACCGCGACGCGGATTTCAAATGGGACGATTTTGTGGACTACCACGACAAAGAACTGGCCGACAACCTGGGCAACTTTGTCAATCGGGTGATCACCCTGACCCACAAATATTATGGTGGCCAAGTACCCGAACTAAAGATCGACCTCCAGGATAAACTGGCCGAGGTCACTGCCTTGGTGCAGCGCTTCAGCGAGGAATTGGACGCCTTTAGTTTCAAAGCGGCCAGCCAAACCTTTTTGGAAATTTCTACCTACGGCAATACTTACTTGCAGGATGTATCGCCCTGGAATATTTACAAGGAAAATCCCGATAGCCCGGTTATCCGCGAGTGTATGTTCTTGTGCTTGCAGATCGTGGGTTTGTTGAGCCTAGCGGCGCATCCCTTTATTCCTTTCACCTCGCCGCGTTTCCGGAAGCTGATTGGTTTGCCGGAGGTGCAAAATGGGGATTGGGCGGAGTTGTTGCACAAACTGGAGAATGGCCTAGCCATTGTGCCTGCTGGGCACCAGGTTGGGGAAGCGGAGGTGCTGTTCCCAAAAATCAATGATCGCCGCGATACCAGCCGCCTGGAGATTGTCAACCGCCAAAAGGATAAATTGGCAGCGATTTTGGCTGCCGAAGCGGAAAGAATTAAAAATGCGCCTGCTGCACAGGATTCAAAAACAACCGAAGTGACCAATACCGAACTGCCTGCTTTGAAAGAAGTGATTCAATACGAGGATTTTGCCAAAATTGACCTGCGGGTGGGCACCATCCTCTCCGCCGAAAGAGTACCCAAAGCAGACAAATTGCTGAAATTGCAAATTGACCTGGGTTTTGAAGAGCGGACAATTGTTTCCGGGATTGCGGAGCACTTTAGTCCGGAAGAATTGCCGGGGAAACAGGTGGTAGTTGTGGCGAATTTGGCACCGCGTAAATTGCGGGGGATCGAGTCGAATGGGATGATTTTGAGTGCGGAGGAACCGGATGGGAGGCTGCGTTTGGTGAGTCCGGCTATCGGGGTGAGCAATGGAAGTATTGTTAAATAAATGTAAGGCATTTATTTAACAATACTTCCATTGCTCACCCCGCCCACGAATAAATTCATGGGGTGATGCGGTAGGGTGGCCTCCCACGGATGAATCCGTGGGTTGGCTGAATACACAATCTTTGATTATGTTGGACAATTTTTGGAGTGTATTTCATAAAATATCATCCCAAAATCCTCACCCCCGCCAGATCCTCATCCATAAACAACAAATTCATCTCCGCATCGTACACTGCATTGAAAGCAAAAGGCTTTTCGGCCATGAGGTACTGATAAATCGTGAAATCGGTAGGCGGGGTGGGTACGTTGGGGACATCCGCAAAAGCAATCCATTCCAGATCGCCCTCCGGGCAAGGTGGTGGTGGAATGAAATTAATATCCGCTATATAGATGTTGCACTGCCAATTGTAATCAATCGGCGAAGATTCCATCAGGCAACCGCCATATTTTAACTTCTCTACCTCCAATCCCGTTTCTTCTTTCAATTCCCGATGCGCGGCAGTCCGTGGATCTTCAAAGGGTTCTAACTTTCCGCCTACGGGCAGGTAGCTGCCTACATAAGGTGGCTTGATGCGTTTGAGCAAAAGGAAGTGTTGCTGATGGCGCAAGATGACCATGGAACAAGCGCGTTTAAGGCCGAGCGGAAAAGACATAGCAATTCGAATTGAAAGGTTTTCACGAAGTAAACAGTTATTCTGGCAAAAGTTTTTTTTTGATCCAAAAAAGATTGCCCCTTTCATCCTGCTTCAAGCATTGCGTGGGTTAAAGGCGAGGAAATGAAAAAGTTGAGAATATTTTACCTTACTCTTTTGATTTATTGCGTAAAGCATTTTATATTTGCACCCTAATTCAAAAATTGAAAAAGGAGTTTGCCATGAAAAAAGATATCCATCCGCAAAGTTACCGTACGGTGGTATTCAAAGATTTCTCTTGCGATGAATCTTGGTTGGGGCGTTCTTGTGCTCCTAGCCGCGATACTGTTGTTTGGGAAGATGGCACTGAATATCCGCTGATTAAGTTGGAAATTTCCAGCGCATCACACCCATTCTTCACCGGAAAGATGAAGTTTGTGGACACCGCGGGCCGTATTGACAAGTTCAATAAGAAATTTGCCAAATTCGCTCAGAAGTCGTAAATCACCATACAATGTGATCACGGTAAAAAAAGTCCCAATCAGGTTTGGTTGGGACTTTTTTTTTAATTTTCGGGCAAACTTTTAAATGGCCTATGTGGCACGTCATTCTTTTTGACAGCGAAGTTCGCGAACAACTGCTTCCACTCACTTTTACCCGACCTGTAGGTGCACTACGTGTAGGTGCACTGACTATTCAAGAAAAATGGAAACAGTGGCTCAACGCGAAGGTCTCCTTTATTACCCAGGACTATCTTGCCAGTAAATTCCCGATCGAATACGGCGACGAAAACATTGTCATCAACGGTTCCGTGATGCCCTCGGATCGTTTGATCCGCCTGATTCGGCAAATGGAGTTCAACGAGGCCTACCTCAAAGGTGAGGAATTGATTGTGGCCAAACTGGATCGGGAACAGTTGGAAAAACTCATCCACGATGAGGACATCGACCAACTCCACGTTTACGATATCGAAGACACTCCTTTTTTAAAAATAGATCATCCCTGGGATATTTTCACGCAAAATGCTGCGGCATTGGAGGAAGACTTCCAACTGCTTACCCAGGGTCGTGAATCCCAGCCCATTTCTGACAGCAACCGCATCGTTGGTGACCCCAGCCGCATCTTTTTGGAAGAAGGTGCCGTGGTGGAAGGTGCTAGCCTTAATGTGCTGGATGGCCCCATCTACGTCGGCAAAAATGCCGAAATCATGGAGGGTAGCCTCATTAGGGGCGGTTTGGCATTGGGTGAGCACGCGCAAGTCAAAATGGGTGCCCGCCTCTACGGCAGCAATACTTTTGGCCCCTGGACCAGAGTAGGCGGAGAGGTAAATAATTCAGTCATTCAAGGCTACAGCAATAAAGCCCACGATGGTTTTCTGGGCAACTCGGTCATAGGAGAATGGTGCAACATCGGTGCTGCCACCAATACCTCCAACCTCAAAAATACCTACGAAGAAGTACGAATCTGGAATTACCCCGCGGGTCAGTTTTTGCCCACTGGCATCAAATTTTGTGGGGTCATCATGGGCGATCACGCCAAAGTGGGCATCAATTCCATGCTCAATACCGGGACGGTGATTGGGGTAGGCGCCAATATTTTTGGGGCTGGATTCCCTCGCGCTTTTGTACCCTCCTTTTCCTGGGGCGGGGCCGCAGGCTTTACTACCTTCCAACTGGACAAGGCTTTTGAAACCGCCGAAACCATGATGCAGCGCCGAGGCAAGGAGTTTGACATCTCCGAACGCCTGATTTTGCTGCGCACCTTTGAGGATAGCTCCAAATACCGCAATTGGGAAAAATAGACATCTAATCAGCACATGCACATTCCTACCTGGAAAAGGTACCTGAGTTATTTGGTGGAAATCCACCTGGAAAGTGCATCCAGCGAGTACAATCCACACCTCTATGTGAGCATGCGCCGGGGGCGCTATCAATTGAGTACAGCCCATGCCGTGTATTCCTTCGAAGACCTGTATACCAACTTTGCCCGCGCTTTTGAGCAGTGCAAATTGAAAGAGCTGCCAGGAAGGGAGGCTTTAGTGCTAGGCTTGGGCTTAGGTAGTATTCCTTACATCCTGGAGAAAAAGCAGGGACTGGATTTTCACATCACCGCCGTGGAAATTGACGAGGTCATCATCGACCTGGCTTACCGTTACACTTTAGCTGATTTACAATCGCCCATCGATATGATTTGTACCGATGCGGAAATTTTTGTGTCGAGCACCTACCAAAAGTACGACCTGATCTGTATGGACGTTTTTCTGGACGATCAGATTCCGGGGCCTTTTCAGCAAATTGAATTTTTGGAGCAATTGCGCGATTTGTTGGCTCCTGGTGGGCTGTTGCTTTTTAACGTACTGGCTCTGCGAATCAGTGATCGGAAAAAAGCAGAACGTTTTTTTGGACAGGTGTTTAAAGCCGTATTTCCACAAGGGACTTTTATTGAGGTGGAGTTCAATTGGGTGTTGGTGAATGATCGGGGGATGTTGCGCTGAGCGTATTCTGAGGTGAATCCTTAAGTGTCTTAGGTTTCTTAGGTGGTTAAAAAATATTATTCACCACCTAAGAAACTTAAGGCACCCAAGGAGTCACCTCAGGAATGATGCGCCAGAGATGTTTGCAAGTACCTAAATTTACCGCCACTTTTCCACAAATTCCCGCATCACTGCCACAAACCTCGTCGGCTGCTCATAATGCGGTGAATGCCCACACTTTTCAAACTCCACTTTCTTTTTCCGATCCGGTGCCGTGCCCAAGGTATTGTAAGTAAAACTGGCCAACTCCACGGGTAAGGTTGGATCATCTTTTCCCCACAACACCAATGCCGGGATGTTGATGCGCCTTAATTCGGGTCGAAAATCCAGTCCATCCGCAAAACGAGCATCCACTTTATTGGTGAAATAAGCCAAGGAGTAGGGCGAGCGCAGCAGCAGTTTACCGTAATTGATCTGGTTGGTATCGGCCAGGGCAGCGGCGTTGTAGCTGGTGTCCAGGGCTGCCGCAAAAATGTAAGGCTCCTTATCAGAATACACCGGGGCAGGGTGCGCCTGGTACCAATCCACGACGTATTGCCAAAATTTAAGATCCTTGCCTTCGGCTATTTTGGCGGGTACCCGCTCCAGGGTCCAGTTTTTGACCGATTGAACCTCCAGGGAATCAAATACTGAACCATCTACATCGATCCAGCCTTGCACTTTTTGCTGGTTGTTGTTGCGGCCCAGCCAGGCTGCACTCAGTCCGCCGCCCCAGCTGTGGCCCAGCATGAACAATTTGGGCTGATTGAACTGCTGGCGGACAAAGTCAACCACCACATCTACATCCTCTACAAATTGATCGATGCTCAAGGTCGATTTTTTTGGGTCGCCTTGGGCCAGGCCCGAAAAACGTTGATCCCAGTAGACTACGGCGTAGTCTTTTTCCAGTTCGGCAAAACTTTTGGTTACCGCAAATTCATGGCCGGACGAGCCAGGGCCTCCGTGTACCGTGATCAAAAAAACGCCAGACTCCAGGTTGCCCTTGACCCACACGGGCATGGCTGCACCTTTGTGGCGAATGAAATAATAATTGCCTTCGCTGAGGAATTCTGATTTTTCGCAGGCAAAGAGGCTGATGGCGAGCAATGCCATCCAAAGTAACTTTTTCATAATTAGAGGTTTGGAGCTTGTTTGAGTTTTTAGTTGATGCGGTGAATGAATCCAACTTGCAGCGCTACATGGGGTAGTGCGAGGTTGTTGAACGGCAGTTGCCAAAAAACCTTGGGGCGGAAATAGATCAAATTGGCGCTGGCGGAATCTTTGCTCAGGTTGTAACCAACGCCCAAGGTCACCGAAGGCATGATGTCGAGATTGGCGAAAGCCGAGGCCCGGCGGATGTTGCCAGCTTCATCACGTTGGAAAACTCCATCACCATTGTAAAAACTCAGCAGGGTACCCACACCCAGGTATTGCTCGGTAAAAAAGCCCGAAGTCCGGTAGCGACGCAGGCCAGCGTGTACATCCATAAATACGCCCGTGTGGTTGCGGGCATGTACATAGGCACCTAAATCGGCGCGGAAGAGGGTAGATACTTTTTTGGACTGGGTTTTTTCTAGTTCCAGCTGAGCGACCAATCCGGGATGGGTGGCCGTTTCACCAAAATAACCCAAGCCCAGGTTGAGGCTTTTTTGAGCCATCAGGCTCGAAGTACTCAAGAAAAGTAGTAAGCTTAAAGTACTCCAGCAAGATAAATTCTTCATCAGAACAGTTTGAAAGGGTGAAAAATGCAGTAAACATTTGTGCCCTTATAGACTGGAGAATTGAAGATTAGGTGGCAGCAAATTGGGCTGCTCTGGCCGAAGTAGAAGGCATTTGGGCTGAAGTAGATAAAAAACGGGCTGAAGTATGCACCTGCAATGCAGGTTATTCTTCTAAAAGTTTGTTTTTTTTGTGCTTAAAATTTACAACGTGCAGGCCAGACCCTATCCCGATATTTGGATGCGCATTATTGGCTCCATTTTTTTGGCCCATTTCATCAAAATACTGGGGCATTCCCAGAGTTTGTGGGAAATGGTCATGCAGCCAGAGTACTTTCTAGAGGTGCTAACTGGCGCCCTGATCAATTTTGTCGTGTGGAGCCTCGTTCGTTGGGTCAGTATTCGTTTGGACGCTCATTACGATTGGTTGGAAGCCTCCATGTTGCGCGCTTTTTTGCAGGCAACTTTGGGGTTCGTGGTGCCCGTATTGCTTTCCTTTTTTGTGATGTATTTCTTCTTTATCCATGTTGCCGGGGATAATATCTTTAATTCGAGTTGGCTGTATGTGGAATATCGGGTGGTGCTTTTTTATTTGGCCATGATGAATTGTTTTTACCTCGCCTACTATTTTTATCAGCGTTTTAGGCAAGCTGATGCAGCTCTACAGGCGCTGTCGAGTAGTTCAGTTGCACCACTACCTGCTACGAGTACACCTGCTGCCAGCAATACCCCCGTCATCATTGCGACCAAGGGCAGCCGCCAGATACCTGTACCAGTTGAAGAGATCGCCTACTGTTTTTTGCAGAATGACATCTATTACCTCAAAACCTACGATGACCAACAATTGATGAGCAATGAAACGCTGGATGAATTGGCCAATCTGCTACCCGCAAGCCAATTTTTCCGCATCAATCGGCAGATTCTGGCCAATGCTAAGGCTTGTGCCTCCTTCCGCAGCATTGCCAACGGCAAACTGGAAGTAACGCTCCAGCCTGGCATGTCTGAACCAGCTACAGTCAGTCAAAAGAAAGCCGCTGCTTTTAAAAACTGGCTGGTCAATCGTTGATTGTTGGTCTACGTCGACTCAGCAGCAACACATTGCTCACCTTACGTTCGCCGTATTCATCAAAAACTTTGTCGTCGCAAGGCATGTTGACAATGCCCGTTTTGGTCGTTCCATCAATCCACAGCGTAGTAGAACCGCCCCCGTCTAGGTTGATCGCTTCTACACAACCAAGGGCAGCCATCAAGTGGCTCAATTCGTACAGGCTCATACCCGCCGCTTCTTTGGCGCGTCCGTCCACGGTGATCCACAAAATTTCTCCACTGTGGGTAATGCCCAATGCCGTGCGCGGATGGCGAGTGGTATTGAACAAACGAGCTGGCAACCGGATTTTTTTCCCCTCATGGATGAGCAAAGGCCCAGTCACCATCACGTTTTTTTCGTTCAACAAACGTTTTTCCCAACCCTGGATGCTGTCTCCTTTGATGATTTGTACCTGATTGTTTTTAATTAAAATGGCGCTGCGTTGGTGTTCTGCCAAAAATTTACCAGAAGGCCGAGTGGTGTCCAGGGTCACCCCGTCGATCCGCATCAAATCAACCGATCCACCGTTTTTAACATCGAAAAACGTGCCATTTAAAGCCGCTAAAGCCTTGGCTTGCTGGCCTTGAGTACTGGTGGGGATGAGGGCTTTGCCGCCCGATCCAAAAGTAAGGTTTAGCGGGCGATGCCCCTTTTTGATGCGGAGGATATTGATGTTTTGATTGGCATGAAACAACTCCGCGTTGGCAAAATGGTGTTGCTCCCATTTGGCGCTCGGAGCTATTTTTTGCGTATGCCAATCCGTTTTTTTAAGCAAAAGCTGGACGCTATCTACTTGTGCAAAAATGATTTGTGGAAAAGCGATTAAAAGAGTCAAGAAGCGAATCATCATCGGTCAGTTGCAAGAGTTACAAAATATTTTGTACTTTTCACCTATAAAACATCACCAGAACGTATCCGGCATGGACCAAATCAGCATTCACAGCGATAAAGGCGAAATTAAACTGCGCAAAAGTAAAGCTTTGGTTGGGTTAAAAATGACCCAATCCCGTGGACTTTTGGAACCAGATTACATCAATAAGGAATTGCACCAAAGCCTCGGTGGCTTTAAAGTGGTGGAATTGAGCATTGAAGACACCAACGTCAATGATAAACTGGATGAGGTACGCGGCAGGGATGAGGTAGAAGTAGGCACCCACGTCTATTATCCAGAAAACAGCGATCGGCCTTTGATTGCTACGGGTGAAATTTTCATCACCTACCACGAAGGCGTCAGTGACGAAGAACAAATGCTGGCCCTGAATGAATACAACCTGGAATTGGTGGAGCGCCGCGAGCCCAACGTTCTAGTAGCTCGCGTAACGGCCAATTCCCCCAACCCCATCAAAGCAGCAGGCTTATTGCAAAAAAGCTGTCTGGTGAAGAACGCCGAACCAGACATTGATACCGTCCTGGATCAATACTTTTTGCCTACCGACAACCTGATGGGCAGCATGTGGCATCTGCAAAACAATGGCTTTGTACCCGATGCCAACGTTCAGTTGCGCCGGGGCATTGATGCCAAAGTGGTAGCAGCT
>JAIYAV010000303.1 GCA_027488855.1 Saprospiraceae bacterium | reverse complement strand
GAGATCAATTTTTTGCCAATTCCACGTCGTTGTAGGTCGTTTGACACTGCCAGATCATAAATATACGCAGATGGTTTAGGGCTATCGTATCGATCCAGAACGTAGGCAGTGAGCCCACCTACTACTTTTTGGTTTGAGATTGCAACAAAGACCAAAAAACTCGGCGTATCGAGTATTTTTTGCAAGTGAGATGGTTCGGGAAAAGAAAAATCCTCCCACTCAAAAACTTGCTCAAAAATACGGATGAGCTCCATAAAATAGCCAAGGCCTTTACTGCTAAGTTGAATGACTTCAATGTCCATATAAGGATATATTATAATTGTTTGAACCAAAAGTAGGTTGACACGGACTCCCCCCATGCCAACCTACTTTTCACTTTTCACTTTTCACTTTTCGCTTTTCACTTTTCACTTTTCATTTTTCATTTTTCACTTTTCATTTTTCATTTTTCACTTTTCACTCCACCTCCCACTCATGCACCCCTGCCGACACTTTTTCCTTCAACTGCAACTCAATCTTCAGCGCCGTCGTTTTCACCGCGTCAAATTTGACCTCATTCCAGGCATCCTTGGTGGTGGTATAAGTTTGGCTGGTCGTAACGGGTTTCCATACCCCATTGTCGAGGTAGAGCACCCGCCAGGATTGCGGCACCCGGCATCCGCCACCGGTAGCACCATCGTCAAACCAGTACACCCGCACCTTGCTGACCTGTTGGGCATCTGGGAAAGTATATTGCAACCACTCCTGCGTACCAAAATGTGGCCACCAATGCACGAAAGTACTTTCGCCATCCCCCGAAGTTTTGGGGGCCGATTGGTCGCTGGCGGCGGTGAGGGCACCTTTTAGTTCGGGTGAAGCAGTCAGTTTACTCTTGGTTGCCAGAGTCGGTTGGGCGATGGACTTGGCGACGCTGACATCGTAAGGCAGCCAAACCAGCATGTTGTCGCGGCCCCGGTTGGCCCAAGCGTAGTAAGGAATGGCTTTGAGCGATAGGGGTTTCAGCTCCGCAGTAGTTTCGCTGAGTTTTTTGGTCAGCAATTGGCCTTCAAAGTTTAGCGTAGCCTGGCCGCCCAACAGATTGGGCTCAAACTGGCGGCTGATTTTGGCGTCTTTGTTCACCAGCATATTCAAAACCCGATCATCGGCTTGATCACGGCCTTCGATGCAATACACCAAAGGACCACTTTTTAGGGCATAACGTTTTTCATCGGCTTTCACGAGTGGGTGAGCGGCTACCCGCTGCACATCCATGGGTAGTTCAAACTCCAGTACATCGCCTTTTTTCCAACTACGTTTAATCGTGGCATAACCACCGCTGACGGTTGTAGGGAAAACCACGCCATTCACCTTGAAGACAATCGCTTGGGTTTTGGCATCCACAAAATTGTACAAGCCTAGGGGAATGGCCTCGCCGCGCGCCCAACCAGGAATGCGCACCTTGAGGGTAAAGGCATTCGTTTGACTAGGATTAACCCGCACTTTGATCAACCCGTTGCTGGGATAATCACTTTCCTGTTGGATGTCTACTTTGATTTTTTTCTTGCCTTTGGTCGTTTCAAAACTGGTTTGACTGGCTGCAAACAGATTCAGGTACAATTCATTCTCTTTTTGGGCATAAAACAAACCAGCAAGTGAACTGTAAAAACGCACCAGGTTGGGTGGGCAACAAGCGCAACTGAACCACTCGGTACGGGCCACATTTTTGCGACTTTCCAGCGGATTGGGGTAAAAGAAATGGTCGCCCGACAAGGACATGCCCGCATTCAGCGCATTGTAGAGGGTCAGTTCCATCACATCCAGGTAGCGGGTGTCGCCGGTGAGTTGGAAGAGTTTATGGCTCCAGTTGACAAAAGCAACGGAGGAACAAGTCTCGCAATACGCGCTGTAATTCGGCAAATCGTAAGCCCCTCCAAAACCTTCGTTGCTGCCAGTGGCACCTACACCGCCCGTGATGTAGATTTGTTTGCTCACAATGTCTTCCCATACGGCTTTTAGGGCCGTGCTGTATTCGTCTGTACCGGTCAGGGCACTGATGTCGGTGACGGCGGCGTACATGTAGGCCAGGCGTACAGCGTGCCCCTGGGCGTCGCGTTGGTCTTTGACTTTGAGGTGGTTTTGGCTGTATGACTCGCCGTATCCGCGTACATCAATGAAAAATTTGGCCAAATCCAGCCAGCGTTTTTCGCCCGTGGTTTGGTACAATTTGACCAAACCGAGTTCAATTTCCTGATGCCCGGGTGCCTTTTGCAATTTGCCGGGGCCGAAGGACTGATCTACGAGATTGGCATTCTTGAGGGCAATATCCAATAGGTTGCGTTTGCCAGTGGCTTCATACCAGGCAACTGCCGCTTCATACAAGTGGCCTGCATTATACAACTCGTGGCTGAGGTCGTCTTCTTTGGCCCAGCGGGGGCCACTCAGCCAGCTCAAGTTGGCGCCACGAACATCTACGTCGGCGACTAAGTTTGGGTTTTTGCGCCGCTCAACGATGGTGCGGAAAGTGTAGAGGTAGCCATCGGGTTCCTGGGCTGCTCCAATGATCTTGATGAGGCTGTCTACTTTGGCTTGCAGCTTCGCGTCCGCTTTGTTTTGTAAAGAGTAAGCAACCCCTTCAATCAATTTGTACAAGTCGGTATCGTCAAATGGGAATACCGAGCACACCCGGTCTGGATTATTTGATGCGGCCATCTCAAAGTTTTTCACCCGGCCCGTTTCCTGGTTTTTGCGAAGAACGTGTGGAATGGTCGAGTTGCGCACCACTTCGATGCGGGGTGCCCAAAGTTTATCCTGAAGTTTGACTTGATGAAACGGGATGGCTTGGATCGGATAATGGTGGGCGTGATCGTGTTGCTGTTGGGCGATCAGACCACTTGCAACAATGGTGAGTAGGAGGGTGGATAAGATTTTCATGGTTGAGCAGCGATACGGTTTTTGAATATCGATGGGCTAAGTTAGAAAACTTTTATAATTGTAAAAGCGACAATTATAAAGTTGCTGACCAAAATCATTCTATTCACTGAAATACCTCTTTTCTCAGCTCAGATTCTTTCCCTTTTTTTAACCTTACAAACAAACCAAATTGCAAGGAATGATGAGGAAATAAATGGCACATTTAAACGCAGCTATTTTGAGCTTAGTCAACTATCTTTTGAGGCGAATAGCAAGCCTATTTAACGAAAAAGATAGGCAGAATAAGTTCAAAAGAGCAAAGTGAAAATGGGTCAGTTATTTTTTCATCATTCCTAAGCCCAACTCGAATATGAGAACCGACATCGAAATCGCCCAATCCGCTACCTTGCGCCCGATTGCCCAATTGGCCGCTGAATTAGGCATCCATGCCGAACAAGTCGTTCCTTATGGCCGCTTCAAAGCCAAAATACCCTATGAAAATATTGACGAAGCCCAAGTCGCTCAGAGCAAACTCATTTTGGTAACCGCAATTACTCCAACCAAGGCGGGAATTGGCAAAACCACAGTCGGCATCGCCCTTGCCCAAGGCTTACACAAACTGGGCAAAAACGCCATTCTGGCCCTACGTGAACCCTCGCTGGGCCCTTGTTTTGGCATGAAAGGTGGCGCATGTGGAGGAGGTTACGCCCAAGTACTGCCGATGGAAGACATCAACCTGCATTTCACGGGTGATTTTCACGCCATCACCAGCGCCAATAACATGATTGCGGCTTTGTTGGACAATTACCAATACCAAAACAGGGGAACCGACAAAGCGCTGAAACAAATCACCTGGCGGCGAGTGCTGGATGTGAATGACCGCTCCTTGCGCTACATCGTTTCGGGCTTGAATGGGACGAACAATGGCATTCCACAGGAGGCAGGGTTTGACATCACCGCTGCATCGGAGATCATGGCGGTGTTTTGTTTGGCGACGAGCCTGGAGGATTTGCGCCAGCGCATTGACCAGATTATTTTGGGCTATACGGTTCAGAACAAACCTTTCACCATTGCTGATTTGGGAGTGGGTGGCGCCATAACGGTGTTGTTGAAAGATGCCCTTGACCCCAATTTGGTACAAACCCTCGAAGGTGGCGCAGCTTTTATACATGGCGGCCCCTTTGCCAATATCGCTCACGGTTGCAACTCGGTACTGGCCACCAAAATGGCGATGACTTATGGCGATTATGTGATCACCGAAGCGGGTTTTGGAGCGGATCTGGGGGCTGAAAAATTCCTGAACATCAAGTGCCGAAAGGCTGGTTTACAACCCAGTGCTACGGTGTTGATTGCCACTTCACAAGCACTCAAATTGCACGGAGGTGTTCCACTGGATGCCATCAAACAACCCAATTTAACAGGCTTGCAGGAAGGGTTGAAAAACCTGGAACGACACCTTGAAAACCTGCAAAACTTTGGGCAAAGTGTGGTGGTTACGTTTAATCAATACCATTTTGACACGAATGAAGAAATGGATTTCACTGCTGAATGGTGCCGGGCGCGTGGGGCAGATTTTGCCTCCAATAACGGTTTCGCTGAAGGTGGGGAAGGGGCAAAACCCTTGGCTCAAAAGTTGATTGAGGTGGTGGAAAAGCGACCATCGAAAACACTGCAACATACCTATGCATTGGAAGACAAAATTCCGGAAAAACTGCACAAAATTGTCACCCAAATTTACCGGGGCAGGGGAGTGGACTTGGGGAAAAATGCCCAGACGGCTTTGAAAAAAATCGAATCGCTGGGACTATCTCATTTGCCCGTTTGCATTGCTAAAACCCAGTATTCCTTTAGCGATGATCCGAATCAAATCGGCCTAGCGACTGATTTTACCTTGCACATTGAAAACCTGATCATCAATCGGGGCGCGGGCTTTATCGTGGCAGTAGCAGGGGAAATGATGCGGATGCCCGGGTTGCCTAAAGACCCGCAGGCTTTACACATTGATATTGTGGATGGAAAAATTACCGGGTTGAGCTAAAATTGTATTGACAATTTCAAAGAAAAAAGTAACTTTGTGTTTCAAAGTACTTCAAAATGACCCAGCCGCAGCATCAACAATCTTTGGATACCCTCAAAGAGATCCGTTCCCTGATGGAGCGTTCATCCCGATTTATTTCACTCAGTGGGCTTTCCGGGGTCAGCGCGGGTATATTCGCGTTGATTGGTGCGGCTTTGGCGGGGCTTTATTTGGGGCGTTTTGACCGCCATGAGTTGAGTTACGAACACCTTGCTGAACTAGAACGCTGGGGGCTCAAAGCCGGGGTGTTTTTCGCATTGGATGCCCTCTTTGTCCTGGTTTTTGCTATTTTATCGGCCATTTATTTCACTACGCGTGAGGCCAAGAAAAAAGGCCAAAAAATCTGGGATTCCCTGACGCGCCGTTTGATTCTAAGTTTGGCTGTTCCAGTGGTGGTAGGAGGAATTTTTATTCTCGCATTGTTGTATCATGGTTTGGCAGGCTTAGTAGCACCTAGCACCCTAGTGTTTTATGGTCTGGGGCTAGTCAATGCCAGCAAATATACCCTTGACGATGTACGGCAACTGGGCTATGCGGAAATCGTCTTGGGGCTGATCACCTGTTTCAATATAGGTTACGGGCTGGAGAGCTGGGCGCTTGGATTTGGTGGTTTGCACATCGCTTACGGCCTATACATGTACTTCAAATACGAACGCTCCTAAGTAAAATAGCATGAAAGTACTCATCGAAGGTTTGAGCGATACATTTGACAATCGGGTGCGGCTGGGGGTGATGTCCATGCTGATGGTCAACGATTGGGTAGAGTTTACTACCTTCAAAACCATGCTGGATCTGACCGATGGGCGTTTGGCGAGCCACCTCAAAGTCCTTGAGGGCGAGGCTTACATTGAAGTGCAAAAGCAGTTCATCGGCCGCAAACCCAATACTTCTTACCGGGCAACGGCATTGGGCCGCAAAGCCTTCAATGACCATTTAGATGCCTTGGAAAAATTGCTCAATCTGCGCAACCAAAATGGGCCAGCAGCAGTCGAAAAAAAGGAAGACTAAGTAGGTCGTTTTTTTTTGACCTAAACTTTGAAATTCAAAGTACTTTAAAAATATGAAGAATCCAATGATCAATGAAAACCTGAGTTGGCCAGTGCGGAGTCTCAATGGCCAATTGTGGATTACCCTCCTGCTGGGTGGGGGCGCGAGCTGGTATACGCTGTTGTTTTGGAAAGCACAGTTGGGACTCAACGCACTGTTGTTCTCCGGCTTTTTGTTACTTGCAGTGTGGCTGTTGTACCCTGAAATGAGGTCGGCCCGACGGATTTGGCTGGCGATGGCGGGGGTGCTGCTGAGCGCCATTGCTGTGGTTTGGCAACACTCCATTTTAGCCCAGTTGACGCATGTGGTGTCGATTTTTTTGCTGCTAGGGTTTGCCCAAGCCCGTGAGTTGCGGTTTTTAGGTTTTGCTATGATCTTGGCCATCAGTAGTTTGTTGAGCATTCCAGTGACCTGGTGGCGACGCTGGGAAAAGCAATACGAGGCTACTTTTCGCAGCCTGAGTACCTGGATGTATTTGGCCATTTTGCCACTGTGTTTATTGGGCTTGTTTTTTACCATTTATTACTTTGCCAATGCGGAGTTTGCTGGTTTGGTGGATATTTTCCTGAGCTGGTTGCCTCAAATTAGTCCCTGGAAAGGTTTGGCCTTATTCATACAAGGGTTATTGTTGATCAGTGTATTGATTTGGTCTTCTGTATGGACGCCTGATTTGCTGGAACAAGAGCAGCGTTATTCCCTCTGGAAAGTCCACAAAAGACCCAGCATCAAGGCATTTGTTCCAACCCTGGCCTTGCGTCGGCATTATTATTCTGGTGTATTGAGTTTTGGGCTGTTGAATGCTTTGTTGCTGGTGGTGAACATCACCGACATCAAAGGGGTTTGGCTCAATCAGTACCAGCACAGCGCCGCGGAATTGAGTGAGTTTGTACACCAGGGCACTTATTTACTGATTGCCGCCCTGGCTTTGGCAATGGGCGTCATTGCCTTTTTTTTTCGGGGCAACCTGCATTTTTTGCAAAAAAATAAAAGCCTGAAGACTCTGGCATACACCTGGATTGTGCAAAATACCATTCTGGCCCTGTCCGTTGCTTGGCGCAATTACCATTATATCGCTGAATATGGTCTGGCCTACAAACGTTTGGGGGTGTTGTGGTTTTTGGTATTGGTCATTTTGGGACTGTATTCTTTGTATGTGATGATTCAGGAGCGGCGGTCTTTGTATTACCTCTGGGTGGTCAACGCCTGGTTTTTGTACTTCAGTTTGTTGCTCACGAGTATGGTCAATTGGGATGTGCTAATGACCCGCTACAACCTGCATCAGGCGCGGCATGCTACGATTGACAGTGCGTTTCTGTTGGAAGAAGTTTCGGATAAAAATTTGCCTTTGTTGTTGAATGAGCATGCTTTGCTGCAACGGCGAAGCAACTTGGATCCTCGTTTGGTGGATCGGAAGTTGCAGTCTAAAATTAAACGTTTTGAACAACGACAGGCCAAGTTGGATTGGCGGGGTTGGAATTGGGCGGATGTCAAAACGGCCAAAGTGCTTTAGCCTAAGGTGTTCTAAGGTGTCTAAGGTGGTTCAAATTACAACTTAGTATGTTTTGAACCACCTTAGGCACCTTAGAACACCTTAGTTATAACAGTTAATCAGAATTGTGTTTTTAATCTGTTTAGTCTTGCTATTTTTGGGGCAAAACCGTTCACCCTTTGAGCCAACTTCGTTACTTCGTTCTCCACAAGCCTTATGGTTACCTGAGCCAATTCACCCCGGAAGAAGCGGGACAATTGACTTTGGCCGATTTGGGCCCTTTTCCGCCGGATGTATACCCCATTGGCCGCCTGGATCAGGACAGCGAAGGCTTGTTGCTATTGAGCAACGATGCCAAACTCAACGTGAAATTGCTCGACCCACGTCATGCCCATTGGCGGACATATTGGGTACAAGTCGAAGGGAGTCCAAGCGCCGAAGCACTCCAACAACTCCGCAGCGGCGTCGACATCCGCATCAACAAAAAAACGCACCACACCATTCCAGCTCAAGCCAAGGTGCTGGAACCTCAACCCATTGTTGCTGAACGCAATCCACCCATCCGCTATCGGGCGAACATTCCTGAGACTTGGCTGGAGTTGTCTTTACAAGAGGGAAAAAACCGGCAAGTGCGGCGCATGTGCGCCAAAGTGGGCTACCCGGTATTGCGATTGTTAAGGGTGAAAATTGAAAGCTTGGAGTTGGGTGATTTACCCTTGGGCGCCCATCGGGAATACACCCAAATGGAGATTTATCAGGCACTAAAAATCAAATAAGCCCATGTTTTTAAGAATAGAAACCCTGTCTAGCAAAAAACTGATGGGGAAACAGCTGCCGATGAGTTTTAGCCAAGATCGCACGGGGATGCTGTGGGGGAGTTTTATGCCTCATCGCATGAAAATCCAAAACAAACTGGACAACAATTTATACTCCATGCAAATCTTCAGTACGCCGCCGAGTTTTCAGGAAGATGTTGAATTTGTAAAATGGGCAACTATGGAGGTGAGCGATTTTGAAGTAATCCCTGAAGGAATGGAGACTTATGAACTAGCTGGTGGTTTGTATGCCGTGTTCCAGCACATTGGGCCTGCCAGCGCCTTTCAAAAAACTTTTAACTATATTTTTCAGGAATGGTTGCCCAACTCGGGATACGCGCTCGATGATCGGGAGCATTTTGAATTGTTGGGGGAAAAATACAAGAACAATGACCCAGAGTCGGAGGAGGAAATTTGGATACCGATTAAAGCTGAAATTTAGCGAAAATGGGTGAATTTTTGGTGCTTACACCCTGAGGTGAACCTCTAAGGTGCTCTTAGGTGTCTAAGGTGGTTCAATAAAAAAGCTCTTGCGCGCAAGCGCGAAGAGCACATTTTTTAACCACCTTAGACGCCTAAGAGCACCTCAGGTATGATAAGCTATAGAATTGGCAGATTATTTGAAGAAGGAGTATCACCGTGGATAATTCGGAATGTTCAAACCCAAAACAATATCGTGCTTGGCCACCCACAAACCATTCCCATTTTTGACCAATTTCAAAATGCCATTTCCACCACGATTTTGATGACCCTTGCGCCGTTCGGGTGTCATGTAGGGATCATCGTCGAACAAAAATTCATCGATGTAATAAGGCTCTTTCAACTTGGGTTCTTTGATGGTCACGTGGATATGGGCCAGAATATCCGTACCAGGATACGAAGCAGGGCGAATGGTATAAATGGCGTAATTCCCGTTCTGGTCACTTTTAACCCAACCGCGCAAGTACCCGTGGCGCTCAGCCCTCTTGGGCACAGATGCGTTGGGGGTGTAATGCCCTTTGGTATCGGTATGGTAATAATAAACAACTACGTTCGGCGCAGGTGTTTTGCCATCCTGCTGGTAAACGATGCCTTTGATCAAGATTTTACTGGCCCCTTTTTCCTCCCAACCAGCGCTGGTATCTACGCTGTTCATTGCTTTGGGGATACCCGAGAATAGTAGATTGCAACCTTCACAGGGCCCGCCAACCTTGGGCCTTGCCTTGGTTTGCGCCTTTATTGAAATACTGATGCTCAAAAAAGCCAATAAACACAAAATGAATATCTTGCGCATGATGAGGTGTTTTTAAGAAGGACAATCCCGACCTTAAACAGTTGCAAACCCAACTGAGTCAATGCGCAAAATCCACTTCAAAATTCCCTTTGATCCGCTCCATTGGTGGATTGTAATAGCCGTATTTGATCTCCGGAAATTCTTCCTTGATCAACTCCATCACCTGCTTGATGCCCAGGATTTCCCCCGAGTCTGGCAAATTGATGCGGCCCAGGTACCAGTCGGGGTCGATGTTGAAGTTGCGCCACTGGATCATTTTCAGGCCCGTGTCTTTGATGAAAGCGCGTAGGGCTTCGTATTCCTCCACGGAGTCGGTTTGACCAGGGAAGGCAAAGTAGTTGATGCTGGTCCAACCGCCGTAACGGTTCACTATTTTGATGGATTCCGCCAGTGCGTCAAAATCGTAGTTGTTGGGGCGGTAATAAGGCGTGTAGATGTGGCGTTGCAAGGAGTTGGTACTGACCCGGATGCTGTTGAGTCCTACTTTGCAGAGCGCTTCTACGGCATCGGGCTTACTGCCGTTGGTATTGATGTTGATCGAACCTTTGTCGGTGAACTTACGGATTTCGATGATGGCATCGCGGATGGTCTCCCACATCAGCAATGGTTCCCCTTCGCAACCTTGCCCGAAGCTGATCAGCGGATAAGGGGCTGATTCGAGGTGCGGCACAGTGAATTCGATGATTTCCTGTGGGGTAGGTTTGAACTGCAAACGATCCTGATTCGACACCACTGTTTCATCCTCCGGTTGCTCCGAAATACACCCGATGCAATTGGCATTGCAAGCCGGAGAAACCGGAACCGGGCATTCCCAACGGCCCATGAAGTAATTGCGGGCGGCAGGACAAGTATAGGTCAAGGCACAGTTTTCGGCCAAATGTTCAACGAGACGGTTGTGTGGATAAGCTTTCCGCAGTTCATTTACACCGTGTTGCACCACATTGTGGTCAAAACCCGCACATTCCTGGCGAATGTCTTCTTCAACCCGCACGGCAGGTACATAAAACTTGCCGCGATACCAACCCACTGCAGTGTAACAAAACAGCGAAAGGGTAGGGGCTTCGGGCTGGTTTTCGTAAGCAGCCAGGTACAACCCGGTATGTGCGGGTGGCACAAAAGCGGCAACGGCAAAACCCAGGTCGCAAAGGCGCATTTCCCCGGTTTTGACGTCGATACCCAGCGGAATGCGGTTGGGTAGGTTGTACAAAGAGCCACCATCGGGCAGTTCAATCCAGTCCTCGTCGGGAATGGGGTCACAATACCATCCCGAACGGCCAACGGCGTATAAGCTCTTGTCCTCAAAAACGTTCCCTTCAGTATTTGCGTATAGCACGTATGGCGAGTGCTTGAGTATCATGTTGTGGTATTTAAGGGCGCAAAGGTACAAAAAAATGGCAAATGTGGGGCCAACACTTGCGGTTACGTGCTTATCTCGCACATGGGGCAACCGCGAGGGTTGCCCCTACATCGGCATCACCTCTCGATCCTCCTCCGCCCACACCACCACCTTCCCATTCCGTACCCGCACCCATTTCCAGGCAAAACCCTGCCCTGATGCCACCTCAAAGCGTACCTTCCAATGCGGATAATCTTGCGGATCAGCGGCCAGACCCTTGCTCCAATCCCAATTGCCCAACTCGGGCAAACTTCCGGTGACGTAGATTTCTTCTCCGAATTCAGCGGGCACATACATGCTCAGTTCCACCTCTGTAATTTCACTGGACTCCAGCTGCAACGCTGGTTTTAACCAATAAACCCCATAAGGCCCAATCGACAAATGATTGTTGACAAAACTCATCCCTTGTTGGCGCAGCGCATCGAAATAGACGCCATTTTGCCACTCTGCGGGTAAGCCAGAAATGCTCAAGTGTTGAGAATTGCGACTCAGGTTGGCGACAAGGAGCATTTTTTGCCCCTCGTAATTGCGTTCACAAACGAAGAGGGAATCATTGTCGACGATGATAATCTGATCATGAGAGCGACCATGCAGTGCCTGGCTTTCCCGCCGGGTGTCGATGTAGCGACGGTGCATTGAAAAAACCCGTTCTTCCGGCGTACCTGCTTCATGAATTCGGGCGGCTTTGGCCCAGTTCATCGGGGGGCGATGCACCCAGCGGTTGTCTCCTGCTTTGAGCGGATCGAGCAGGTAGTGGTAGTCATTCAGTTGCCCCACCTCGTCGCCAGAGAAAATCAGGGGGATTCCTTTCATAAAAAAGATCACGCCATTCAGAACCTCCAGGCGTTTGATGGCCAGGTCGATTTTGACTGGATCTGCTTCGACCAGGGCTTTTTGCAAACCCGTCAGTGCGGCAGCGGTACCAGAGGTGCGTGCTTCCCCGGTTTGGCGGTCGCGTTGAAAAACATAACCCTCAGAGTAACTTTGTGGCAGCACTCCCGCATAAAAGTCGGTGCAAAAGTTGCGGGTTTCCCGGCCATTTTGCCCTACCGCAGCGGCATTCTCATCCGAAATCCCCCAGCCAATGTCGTCGTGGCAACGGATGTAATTGATCCAGGTCGCTTCTTTGGGGATGGGCGGCAGTTTGGACAAAGTATTGCGCAACAATTGGGTGTTTTCAGAAGCCAGGGCATGCCACAGGTGGTTCATCATCGTGGCGTTATAGCCGATTTCACAAGCCTTACCTTCCAGTCCGCCGCTGCCCAGGTAACGAATGATGTCGTCGGGCGCTACAATGGCTTCGGATTTGAACAACATACCCGGTGCAACCATGCGCACCAAGGCCCGGTAAGCCGCCAGAATGTGGATGGCTTCCTGCTGGTTTTGGCAGTTCGTCCCCATGTTTTTCCATAAAAACGGAACAGCATCCATCCGCAGAACATCTACCCCCACATTGGCCAGGAAGAGCATTTCTTCCAACATGGCCTCAAAGACATTGGGGTTGCGGTAGTTGAGGTCCAATTGAAAATCGTAGAAGGTAGTCCAGGCCCATTTCTGAATTTCTGGTTGCCAGGTGAAGTTGCCAGGCGCAAAATCAGGGAACACCTCGGGTAGGGTTTTTTCGTAGGCATCGGGCAAGGTTCGGTCCTCAAACAGCAGGTAAAAATCCTGGAAAAAAGGATCGCCTTGCAAGGCTGCCTGGGCCCATTGGTGCTCGCGGGCAGTGTGGTTCATCACGT
>JAIYAV010000112.1 GCA_027488855.1 Saprospiraceae bacterium | reverse complement strand
TTTTCATTTTTCACTTATAAGCACCATCTTCGCCCCATCCCACTTGGCTACTTCCCGATAAAAATTGCCAAAGGCCGTATATTCCGTAGCGGGGAGGTCGACTGCTTCGATTTGTAAGCGGCGTTTCACGAGGATTTTATCCCCTGTCTGTTGCACTTTTACTTCGTATTGGCCGAAGGGGCTTTCCAGTTTTTTCTCGGAAAAAGGCAAACTCTCGACTTTGTAGCCCGCTGGCAACGTAAAACTCAAGTCGGATTCCTGCACATAAGCTTTGCGATTGACTACTCTTTGCAGGCGATTTTCGGCTTTTGCTGGTGCCTTGGTCAATGGATTGAGTGGATTGAAGGGCACAAACCAACGTTTGCCCGAGCGGCTACCCATCCGGCTGAGCGCAGCGTGAAAAGACAAAGAGGCCTCGGCCCGGTCTTTTTGATAGTTGACTTGTAAACTATCCAGAGACTCCAGAGCCAGATTGAGGTTTTCCTCCAACCATTCCTTGCGCTCTTTTGCCGCCAAACTTTCCTTTAAGGCGCGATACAACTCATGATTGGCACCGTAAAAATCAGCATAGGCAGTGTTATCAATGTTTCCTTCTGCACCAATTCGAAATTCCGCACGCCAATACTCCCGATTTTCTTTGCTGCTTAGGACGGGTGTACGCAGCAATTGACCACCTTCTTCATTGAGCAACAAGACCTGACGATCCGAGTTGCTTTCGCCCAGGTAGTTGATGGGATAATCCGTAGAGGTACATTCCAGCCAGATTTTTTCAGCAGGAATGTACAAGACCACGTGATTGAAGCCCGGGTCTTTCACAAAGTTTTCGTCGAACACCCGAGGCGCGTCATCCGTATTTTGAATCGCTACCGGGTAGGCCTTGATGTTGGCATAATTCAGTAGCGCTTTCATGAAGTTGGTCAAAGCCTTGCAATCACCGTATTTGTTGCGGTGTACGTATTCCGCCGTAAAGGGTTGCCAGCCACCAATCCCCAGTTGGACGCTCACATAGCGCGTTTTGCCCTGCATGTAGCGGTACAAACGTTCGACTTTTTCCGTGTTGGTTTTGGCACCGTTTAATACCGTATTCAATTCACTTTTTAGTTCCGCAGGTAGTTCATCCCGACCTTGGTACAAACTGGCCATAAAGCGTCCAAACTCCTTCCAGGTACTCATGCTGCCGGTATAACTTGCAATTTGGAAGCTACTGATGGCCAATTGAACCTGCGGCAAAACCTGCTCGTAGTGCGGCGCGTAGGGCTCTTCTTTGACCGCTTTCAAGTGCTGGACTTTCCAGACGTATTGCTGAAAGCCATCCTTGATGGTAGTCACTTCGGGTTTGAGCTGGATGTTTACGCTCCGGTGGTGCAATTGGGTGTTTAGGGGAATTTCGACACTCAATTCGCCCTGTTCCACTGCGGTGCCATAATGCTGGATGTCCCAGTCGGGCAAGATGGCAAGGATGATTCCTTTTAATTTTTGCTCGTATTCCCATTCCACGGTATAGGGAAAATCAGTTTGGTTGAGCGTTAACACTTTCGCCCGATTATCCTGGTAAATAGAAAAACCATCTACGGCAGCGTAGTCTTCAAACTCTTCTTTCTTGATTTTGCGGATCAGCTGGCGATTTTTATCGTACAAATTGGCTCTGAGCTGGGTAATTGGCGTTTCGGGGTCGTACCCAATGTAAATGGTGTTGGCTGTACTATTGTTGTTCAATACAGTCACCACTTTACGGTGGGAATAAAGACCTTCCGCAGCTGAATTGAGCCTGATTTTGATCTGGTCTACCCTCACAATTTCCTTGGCATTGGGAAGCAGGGAATCGACGGAGGTTGGGGCAAGGTCAATTTGAGCATGCAGTGAGCCTGCCCAAATCAAGCAGATCAATAAAGTAATGAATTTCATTTTCATGGGATTAGATTTTTTTAAGCACCAACTGTTCTTGTTGCTTTTCGATGATTAGGTCAAAAAACTTTTTGATAGTGCCGTATTCTTCGGGTTCAAAATGCACCTGGTTGATTTGTATGGTGCTATTGATTTGCAGCATTCGACTTGTTCCGGCTAGTTTGCTGACCAAAAAGGTGAATTTCCCCCCATTTTCAGGTAGCGACAGACTGACTTGTTCCGGCATTTGTTCGATGGCATAACCTTCCGGGATGGTCAGGTTCAGAATATAGCGGTGGGACAGTGGGTAGGGGATGTCGACCGGGTATTCCCGCACCGTTTGTTTAAAGGGGTTTTCATCAAATGCTGGATGCAATACCGGGTTGATGTAAATAAAATCACCATTGACCGTACCCCCTTCCGGAATGACCACTTTGGCATTGTAGGCCAGGGTCTTGTAAATGTCATCCAGGTTTTTGATGGTCACCGAATCGTATTCTATATTGGCAAGCGTAGCGGATACCTCTTCGTCTTTATCTTCCTCGGGAGCTTCATTGTTACTTTGTGGGTCATCTTTTTTGGTCAATTCTTCCCGGACTTCCAGGGCTGCATAGCCGTCGTATGCAGAAACAATTTTCCCTACGGCTTTGCCTTCTTCGTTCAGCGTGATGTTGAACATACGGGTCGAACTTGAGCGCCCTGGCACGATCTCCAGCCATTTTGGTTCGGCGTCGACGATCCAGCCCTTATTGTTGAGTGCACTTGTAGCGGGCAATCCCATGGGGCGTTGGTGGTGCGTTGCATCCAACAATTGGACTTTATCGTTGTGTTTGAGGTACGCCAACACATAATTGAATTGGCTGCGGATGGGGTACAATTCGATTGGTTGACCGTGTCCACGGGTACTGACCAGGAAGGGTTTGGCGTCAAATCCGTAGGCTTTGAGCAGGGCGATGAGCATGAGGTTTACACCTGCGGCATCTCCTTTTTTGAGTTCAAATACTTTATTCAAAGGTTCAGTTTGGTAGATGCCGTTCGTTCCATCCCATTTGATCTGGTCGAGCACAAAGTGGTAAATGGTTTTGATCTTTTCCTCGGGTGTTTTGGCGTTTGCCACCAAGGGGGCCACTTTGTCGTAAGCGTCGTTGAAGTTGGCCTTGCGGTCGATGCGTTTGCCAAAATTTTCGGACTCCAGGAGGTCTTTGGCTACTGTTTTCCAATCACTAAGGTAAGGTTCCCGGGCCCCATTTTGCACTACACCACTGATTTGAAAAATGACATGGGCCGTGTAATCGGTCATCGTCGTAATAAAAGCTTCTTCTTTCAGCGCTGGAGCGTCCATCACGGCTAGAATGTATTTGCGGTTCCTGATGCCGATGCCACTTTCGAGCGATTGCTCATTGCGGTCGAGCTCACTTCCACGTACAATGATCACAAACTCCAAAAATTCGGGGATATTCAGCACGTACTCACTCAAGCGCACCGGAATATCGGTTTGGAAATACCAGGTAGGAATGCGGACCCAATCCTTGGTTTGTATGACGTAGGAGTACTCGATGATACTGCCTACCTGAATTTCAGGAAAGGTGAATTTTTTGGTGGTATAGCCTTCCGCAGTTTTTTCCTCAAAAAAATCCTTTTTCTCAATACTTCGTTTGCTGCCGTCGGGGTTGAAGATTTGGGCTTTGAGTTGGACGATATCCTGATAGCGGTCTTTGCTGTAAAAAGGAATCTCTATGTCTCCTTCACTAAATCCGCTGCGTTTTAAAATTTTGATGCGGCGGTGTACATTCAATTCGGTCAATTGATCTGGTGCGCGTAAGTCGTAGGAAAAATAGCCAATATCGGCCAGCACCACTGCGGCTGCGGCGGTATCTAGGGCGTAAGTGGTCATTTTTAGCTCTTCATCCGGAATTTTTCCCCATTTGATTGAGGTTTCTTGTGCAAGTAGATTCAAGTACAGTGTAGTGACAAATAGTGTCAACATGGGTGTTTTAAAGTTCATGGCAATGAATAATTTATGTGTATTTATTGAAAACTATTCTAAATGCAAAGCACTAATTCAGACTGTGATTTTATACGAAAGTAACGTGTTAAGGGGGTAATTATTTTAATTTGAACAAAAAATTACCGTAGTTCAAACCATCTTTCAGTTCATTTAAAAACAAGCTGGATACCAATCAATCGCTTAAAAATTCAACCCGAAGCATCTATTAGTTTGCCAAAATGGTCAAGTGATCACCCCTTTTTGCAGAGTAGACCAGCTGGTTTCTATCAAATAGCCACTTTTACACCACAATTCATTGTAATTTTGAAAGTATTTTGGTGAATATGGAAACGCGAAACTAATGCAAAACTTCATACAAAAGCAGCGGGTCTTTTTGATCCATTTCTGCTTCTGGTGTTTTTATTTTTTTACCTTTTGTTACCAATTAAGGGATCATAAAGATGTCCACGAAACTTGGTTTGGCATCATCAATAATGCGCTTTTACAAGTAGCTTATCTGATGTCAGTGGCTTACTCCAATTACTTTGTCTTTTTGCCCCGTTTTTTCAAGCATAAAAAATGGTGGAAATTTGCCCTGGAATTGTTGTTGACAGTGGTGGTTGCCACCTGGATTTTTTTGATCCTGAAACGTTATATGATAGATGGGTACACCCACCAGGTTCGTTTCCCTTACTCCAACCGTTTTGCTATTACGGTATCCATGTCTGCCGTTTTTATTGCATCTTTCATTGCCATGCTCAAGTTTTTAGAGGACTGGTTTCAACTGGAAGCGAGCAAACGAGAAATGGTCAATGAAAACCTCAGTGCCGAATTGCGCTTCCTCAAAGCCCAGATCAACCCGCATTTTTTGTTCAATACCCTCAATAATTTGTATTACTTGGCTTACACCCAGTCTCCGAATACCACGGAGGTGATTGCCAAGTTGTCACAAATGATGCGCTACATGATTTACGATTCCAATCACCAGCGCGTGCCAATGAACAAGGAATTGGAATACATGCAAAATTACATCAGCTTGGAGAATTTGCGCCTCAACGATCAAATTCCGATCAAATTTGACGTAGAAGGAAATCCCGAGCAAGTATTGATTACCCCACTGATTTTGATTACCTTTCTGGAAAATGCCTTCAAACATGGCGTGGGGAACAACAATCCCAGCGCCTGGGTAAACATCAGTCTTAAAATTGATCGAAATTCTTGTACTTATATTGTCGAAAACAGCAAATTGCCAGCTCAAACCAACAGCGAAAAATCGGGCATTGGCCTGCAAAATGTTCGCCGCCGATTAGAATTGAGCTACCCCGAAAAGTATGAACTGATCGAGGAAGATCGTATGGACAGTTATTTTGTACAACTTAAATTGGATTTGTCATGAATAGTACGCTGAATTGCTTGATTGTAGACGACGAACCACTGGCGCGAAAATTACTCAGTGATTATGTTCAAAAAGTGCCCTACCTCAAGCTTTTGCGTACTTGTTCTGGTCCGATGGAAGCCTTGGATTTTTTGCGGGACAATCCAGTTGATTTGTTGTTTTTGGACATTCAAATGCCGGAAATCACCGGACTTACGCTGTTGAAAATTTTACAAAAAAAGCCTTGGGTAATCCTTACCACGGCTTATTCCGAATATGCACTGGAAAGTTATGACCTGGATGTGGTGGATTATTTGTTGAAACCCATCACACTGGAGCGCTTTTTGAAGGCGATGGAAAAAATCAACCAAAGGATGCAGGGCATCGCTGCGCAACAATTGCCATCTGAACAAACCCAAACTCCAACCTCAACAACAACTTTAATAGCGGAGCCTGGGCCTGCGTATATCTTCGTCAAAGATGGGACCAAGTTGGTTAAGGTGAAATTGAGTGAAATCATGTACGTGGAGGGAATGAAAGACTATGTGGCCATCCATACCCCTCAGCAGCGCATTGTCACCTTACAAAGGCTGAAAGCGATGGAAGAGCAATTGCCAGAAAGCCAGTTTATCCGCATTCACAACTCCTACATTGTAGCTCTTGAGTGGCTGGACTCCATCCATAAGGAAAAAGTCAAGGTCGGTAGCACTTTGCTTCCAATCAGTGATTCTTACCGCAAATCTTTCAAGGATTTTATTGAGAAGAATCACATTAAAATGGACTAAGGGGCGATGGTTTATTTCTGCAAAAAGATTTTCGCCTTCTCCAAATCTTCTGGTGTATCTACCCCCACGATGGCTTGATCAGTCAGTTCTACATAAATGGATTTGCCATTGTACAACCAGCGCAACTGCTCCAAAGCTTCCAGTTTTTCCAATTCAGCCATGGGAAGTGGCGCAATTTCCAATAAGGTGGAACGCAAATAACCATACAGCCCAATGTGTCGATAATGAACGCCCTGGGCCAGCCATTCCTCCTTAGGAAAGTTGCGCAGGTAAGGAATGGTGCTGCGGCTAAAGTACAGCGCCAGTTTTTGAGCGTTAAATACCACTTTGACCACATTGGGATTGAACAATTCCGCTTCGTCCTGGATCGGCATGGCCAGCGTTGCAATTTGCGCCAGTCCCCGCCGCAGCGGATTGGCTACTTTTTCAATTTGCTCATAGTCTAAAAAGGGTTCATCACCCTGGACGTTGAGCACTACTTCACAATCGGGAAAAGAAAGGGCTACTTCTGCGCAGCGGTCGGTACCGCTTTGGTGGGCTTCACTGGTCATAATTACCTTTCCTCCAAAAGCCAGTACGTGATCAAAAATCCGTTGATCATCAGTTGCTACTACCACTTCATCCAGGGCAGGGGCACCCGTTACCCTTTCGTATACGCGCTGGATGAGCGACTTGCCGTTGAGATCAGCCAGGGGTTTTCCCGGAAAGCGGGTTGACGCATATCGAGCGGGGATAATACCAAGAGTTTTCATACCTTTGCAAGGGTTTACAAGCCTGTAAAAATGGTGATTTATTAAACTCCAAACATACTGAAAACTATGTGGAAAATCTTATTGCTCTTGTTGCCCGGCTACCTTTTTGCAACCGGGGATAGCCTGCGTTATTTGACCCCGAGAGATACCATTGTCTTGAGTATCAGTGGCAGCGAAGAAAAAATATTCGAACATAAGATTGTCAAAGGACAAACAATTTTTTCGCTGGCGAAGTTCTACGGGCTAAAGATGGATGACCTGCGCCACCTCAATCCAAGCCTGAATTTTGACGTAGTGAACCCCAAGCAAAGCATCAAAGTAGTGATCCCCAACCGGGCGATTATCCGCTATCGGGAGCCAAAATTCAACCCCCGGATTTATACTCCAGTGTATTACCGGGTAAAAAAAGGGGACAACCTCTTCCGACTGAGCAAGGTTTATTTTCGTATGCCTGAAGACACGATTAAGGCCCGCGCAAAACTAAAGCAGGGCAGCTTGCAACCCGGTCAACTGATCCACATTGGCTGGATGAGTCCACAAGCAATCCCGGCGGAATGGCAATCTCGACCAGCTTTACCCTCTTCGCTAAAAAAAGTGGTAGACCTCAAAAAGACATTTGATGCCTACGCTGAAGACAAGAAGAAAAAAGCCACGGCCCAGCAGGGCATTGCGGTATGGCAAAAAGAAGCACCCGCAGCCCGGAATTATTACGCCTTGCACGACAAAGCCCCCAAAGGTTCAATCATCGAACTACACAACCCAGTGACCAAAAGAACCGTTTATGCAGAAGTGTTGGGTAAAATTCCCGCCACTGCCTATTCCACCAACGTAGTGGCAATCCTTTCCCCAAATACCGCAAAGCTGTTGGGCGCAAAGGATGCCAACTTTTTTGTAAAAATTAAATACTATAAATAAGGCATGGATTTCCACAAAAACATCCTTTCCACCATTGGCAACACGCCAATGGTTCAATTGCACAAAGTTGTAGCGGAAATTCCCGCCACGGTGTTGATGAAAGTAGAAACCTTCAACCCCGGCCATTCCATCAAAGACCGGATGGCCTTAAAAATGGTGCTCGACGCCGAGGAGCGTGGCGATTTGAGACCAGGTGGAACCATCATTGAATGTACCTCCGGCAATACCGGGATGGGGCTCGCCATTGCAGCGGCAGTCAAGGGCTACAAGTGTATTTTCACAACTACAGACAAACAATCCAAGGAAAAAATGGATTTGTTGCGGGCCCTGGGCGCCGAGGTCATCGTATGCCCCACCAATGTAGAATCGGATGATCCCCGTTCGTACTACTCGGTAGCCTCTCGTTTGAGCAAGGAAATACCCAATAGCTACTGGTGTAACCAATACGACAACCTCTCCAACCGCCAGGCGCATTACGAAAGCACGGGGCCTGAAATCTGGAAACAAACCGCTGGTCGGATCACCCACATGATCACGGGCGTAGGTACAGGTGGAACCATTTCTGGCACCGGTCGCTACCTGAAAGAGCAAAACCCCAATGTCAAAATTTGGGGCATCGATACCTACGGCTCAGTACTGAAAAAATACCATGAAACCCGGGTATTTGATGAAAAAGAAATTTATCCCTACATCACCGAAGGGATAGGGGAGGACATCATCCCCAAAAACATCGATTTTGACATCATCGACCACCTGGAAAAAGTGACAGATAAAGATGGTGCCCTGATGGCGCGTCGTCTGGCGCGGGAAGAAGGCATCATGTTGGGGTATTCAGCGGGCTCGGCATTGGCTGGTTTGTTGCAACTCAAAGACCAACTTACCCCCGATGACATTGTAGTGGTGGTCATTCACGACCACGGTAGCCGCTACGTGGGTAAAATTTACAACGATGACTGGATGCGTGAGCGCGGCTTTTTGGATACCGAACTGCGGGTAAAAGACATCATCACCCGTAAGCAGGACAAGTCGTTTTATACGGTCCGTCAAACTGATACGGTGCGTTTTGCTTTTGATTTGATGAAAAGTCATGACATCTCGCAGTTGCCGGTTGTGGATCAGGAAGCAATAGTTGGCTCTTTGTCAGAAAGTGCTGTACTCAACTTTTTGCTGGAAAATCCCTTGCGCAATGGTGATCGCCCGGTAGGCGATATCATGGCAGAACCGCTGCCTGTGGTGGATGAATACCTGCCTTTCAGCCAATTGCGGAATTACATTAGCAAGCAGATTCCAGCGGTTTTGGCGCGGGATAAGGCGGGGATTTACCACATCATTACGCAGTATGATATGATTCAGACGGTGTGAGTGGGGAAAAGAGGTGCAATAGAGGAACACTCAGAAAGTTGTTGAATTTGCAGGGATAAAAATTATTTTGTTTAAAAAAATAGCATTGTATGCGGTTTTTTTTAGCTTTAAGCTCATTGCCGTCAATAGCAACTTCGGCAATGAGCGGGGTAGAGGAGGTGGCGTTGCGGATAAGACGTGTTCTCGATAATAAAAATAAGAAAAAATGAAACAATATATTTATATTTTACTGACTTCGCTTTTGCTTTCTTCGCAAGGAAGCCAAGCCCAAAACTTTCTCTACGTCGGAGAAATTTTACAAATATTAAACTGCGCAGATGTGTCGTGCGTTGACTCAATAATTCGCAATAAAGGGTATATTTATATGAAGAAGGATGATTTGGGCAATTTAATATACCAAAAAGAATATAAAATAAACGATTTGATTTACACGGATAAAATACTATATGGGCAGGATCGCACAGAAAAGCATTGTGTTTTTTCAACTGTAAGAAGTGAATTTTGGAAAATTGCTCAAAAGAGTTTAAGCAAAAATGGGTTTAAATTTGATAGCAACCAAGAAGATCCAAACGATAAGTCCTCAATAAATTTTTTATATAAAAAAAGCGAAACTCTTAATGCTGTTTTGGGGGACAGACAAGGAAAAAGCGCATACCATTTATACGAAATTTATGTAGTAAAGGGATATGTCCCCTGAGTTCACTTTGATTCAATTGATTGAGAAGGTAAAATAAACCGAGAACAAAGCATGGAACGGCTATGCTGCCCAACCCTAACCCGCAAGCCAAACGCAGGGCAGCACAGCGTCCATGCCGCAGTTCGCTGAAACAAAACACAAATAATTGTTTGACCTTGTCCAATAAACCCACTATCTTTGTTTCAAAGTTAGTAAAATGGCCAAAAAGCACATCCGATTCGATTGGGCAGCAAAAAAAATGCTGAGAGACAAGAAGAACTTCGGCATTCTCGAAGGCTTTCTCTCTGAACTTTTGGGCGAAGACATTAAAATCGAAGGTCTTTTGGAGAGCGAGAGCAACCAAGAGGACGAAGATGAAAAATTTAATCGGGTTGACTTGTTCGCTGAAAACTCAAAAGGCGAACACATCATCATCGAAATCCAGAATACGAGGGAGCTGGACTACCTCATGCGGATGCTTTTTGCAACTTCAAAAGCCATTACGGAATACCTTCCGGTTGGAGCAAAATACGGGGAGATAAAAAAGGTAATTGCCGTGAGCATTGTATACTTTGACTTAGGCAAGGGGGAAGATTACGTTTATGTCGGACAAACCAAGTTCAAGGGTTTGCACACCAAAACGGAATTGCAACTGACGACCGCACAGAAAAAGTTGCTGGGAAAGCCGACCATTCACCAAGCCTATCCCGAATATTATTTGATCCGCACCACCAAGTTCAACGATATCGTGAATGACACGTTGGATGAATGGATTTACTTTTTCAAAAACAGCGAGGTTTTGGACGAGTTTCGGGCAAAGGGCATGAGTGAAGTTCGCGAGAAATTGAATGTGATGAATTTGCCAGATGATGAACGGAAGAAATACAATAAGTTTTTGGAAAGCCTTCATGATGAAGCGAGTTATGCAGCGACCATGAAAATAGAAGCGGAGGAGGCTGCTGCAAATGCGGCTAGAAAAGTGGAGGAAGAGTTTAGAGAAGATGAAAAGAAAAAACAAATGGTAATAACCGCCCAGAAATTGATTAAAATGGGTTTTCCTAATGAGCAGATTTCGGCCATAACCGATTTGCAATTCGACGAAATTGAGCATTTAAGATCGAAGGAGTAAAATTCATCGAACAATCGCTTCCCAAAAAATGCTTCCTATACGTTGCTTTTTCGGGGAGTGTAAGGTTCTCTTTACCCCCCCAGATCAAAAATAAAAAGTGCAAAAGAAACCCAAATATTCCTAAAATAGTTTATCTTGCGACAGAAATCAAACAAAAAATAAGATATGATCATCGCCAACCCCATCTATGACGTAGTGTTCAAATACCTGCTGGAAGATGTCGAGATTGCTCGGGAGTTGTTGTCGACCATCCTGGGGGAGGAAGTGCAAAGTGTGGAAGTAAAACCGCAAGAAACCTCCACGGAAACAAGTGGAGATATCCGAATTCTGCGTTTTGATTTCAAGGCAGTGATCAAAAAGCCAAATGGAGAAATGAGCAAAGTGCTCATCGAGTTGCAAAAGGCCAAAAAAGCCTTTAATGCGATGCGTTTTCGGCGTTATTTGGGCGACAATTACCGCAAAGAAGATGAAGTGCTGAACGAGCGAGGGCTTCCTGAAAAACGCCCCTTACCCATCGTCACCATCTATTTTTTGGGTTTTCCGTTGAACAGTGTTCAGTCTAGCTTGGTCAAAATCAATCGAGAATATGTCGATTTAGTGACCCAGGAAATATTGGACATCAAAGAAGAATTTGTGGAGTTATTGACCCATGATTCCTATTTGATCCAGGTGCAAAAGCTGGGCAAAACCACTAGAAGCAGACTAGAACGGGTGTTGCAAATTTTTAGTCCAATCTATCAAAGCCCCCAGGATAGGCATCAGGTGGACTTTCAGGGCAATACCGATGATCCCTTGGTCAAAAGAATGACAGAACGTTTGGGGAGAGCCATTGCCAGCGAAGAAATTCGGGAAAAAATGGACGTGGAGGATGAATTGGAACGAACTTTTGATCGAGAGATGGGCAAAAGGGATGAAATCATTGCGGAACAAGAAGAGATCATTGCGGAGAAGGAAGAGATCATCGCAGAGAAGGATAAACTGTTGATCGAGGAAAAGAAACGTGCAGAAGAAGAAATCCAGAAAAACCTTGAATTGCAACGGCAAATTGAAGCCCTAAAAAAGCAAATCAAGCCTTGAAAACTGGAGCAATCACGCTCTGAAAATTGCTACTAAGGGGCAATAAAAAAACAAGTGCTCCTCTTGCCCGAGGATTTGTAGTCTAAAAAAAAACAACAAAATGCAACGCTTACAATTCACAAAAGAGATAAACGCAGCAGCTCAAAAAGTTTATGAAACGATGTTGGGCCTAAAAGACAAAAGCACCTATGAACATTGGACATCAGCATTCAATCCAACTTCCACCTACGAAGGAACTTGGGAAAAAGGAAGCAAAATTCATTTTGTAGGCGTGGACGAAAATGGAAAAAAGGGCGGCATGGTTTCTGAAATCAAAGAACATGAACCAGCCAAATTTATATCGATAAGGCATTACGGCTTTTTGGATGGTGAGATAGAAGTAACAACAGGTGAAGAAGTTGAAAAATGGGCAGGTGGACACGAGAATTACTCCTACCAAGAAAACAACGGCCTAACCACTGTAACAGTTGATATAGATACCTTAGACGAATACCTGGATTACTTCAACAACTCTTATCCGCTAGCATTGGATCAATTAAAAGCGCTTTCAGAGCGTTAATTGATCTTTTTATATTTCAACCGAATCGCATTGCCAATCACCACCACATCCGAAAAGGCCATAAACAGTGCGCCCCACATCGGATTCAGGTAGCCCATGGCTGCCATCGGAATGGCGACAATGTTGTAGGCAAAAGCCCAATACAAACTTTGTTTGATGGTCAGTACGGTATGTGCGCTGATGGCGAGTGCCTGGGGCAAACGCTCCAAACTGCCATTGAGCAGCACAATTTGTGCGGACTGGATGGCTGCCTGGGAGCCATTGCTTAAAGAAATACCTATCGTTGCCTTGGCCAAAGCTGGCGCGTCATTGATGCCATCACCCACCATGGCCGTTGGTGCTTCCTGGCTCAATTGGGCAATCCGTTCCAGTTTTTGGCTGGGAACTTGCTCCGCAAAAAAGTGCTCAATGCCCAATGCCTGAGCCACTACTTCCGTTTTATGGGCCTTGTCGCCACTCAAAATATAAGGTCGAATGTTGTTTGCTTTCAGGTAGTCGATGCAAGCTTTCGCTTCGGGTTTGATCTGGTCACTGAGGCTGAGCGCTGCCAATTGTTCTCCGTTTTTGCGTAGCACCAGGTGGCCTTGCCCATTCTCGGAAGCGCCTAGGCTGTAGGTATTGCCAGCATCGTCGTAGCCCAACATGCCTTTGCCTTTTTCTTCCTCCACCCGGTTTAAGGAAATGGGACCAAATCGTTGTCCATTGAAGATGATTTTGCTCTCTAGCTCATTCACCAGCGATTTGGCAATCGGATGCGAGGAATGGGACTCCAGGTCATAAATGAGGTTTTGTACCTCGGAAGGCTCTACTCCGGGGGCGTAGTCTATGCTTTCGATGGCAAACTGCCCGGTGGTCAGGGTTCCGGTTTTGTCAAAAACGATGTTGCGGATTTTGGCAAAAATCTCCAGGGTTTTGCCCCCTTTAACCAAAATGCCATTGCGCGCCAAACGGCCCACGCCAACCATCACAGCGGTAGGTGTCGCTAGGCCCATCGCACAAGGACAAGAAATGACCAGCACCGCGATGGCGTTCATCAGCGCGTTTTTGAAGGCGATGTCGAACAAAAAATAGCTGAGTACAAAAGTTAAGGCTGAAATGCCCAGTACCGTAGGCACAAAAATGGCGCTGATTTTATCTGCCAGGCGTTGAATGTCTGGTTTGTCCTGTTGTGCGGTTTTGACCAGTTCGATCATTTGACCCAGGACTGATTTTTTCCCCACTGCACCTACAGTCAATTGGAAATTGCCACTCAGGACCAAAGCACCACCGATCACCTGATCACCCCAGGTTTTATTGATGGGCAAACTTTCACCAGTGAGCATGGATTCGTCGATGCTGGCCTGACCCATAAAAATCTCACCATCGGCGGGCACCTTGTCGCCTTCATTGACTTGTAGAATGTAACCGGGCTGGATTTCCGGGTAATGGATGCTGATGATGGTGCCCGAAGGCATGATCCGCCGGGCGTGTTCTACCTGTAATTTGCTCAGCTCGGAAATGGCGGTGGTGGTTTGGGCTACGGCGCGTTTTTCGATCCAATTGCCCAATAAAACCAGGGTAAAAATGGTGGCGCAGGTTTCGTAAAAAATGTATTGCGCTTCACCACTGAGGGTGCCGACAAGGCTGTAAACAAAGGCAGCGGTGCCACCAATAAAAATGAGCACATCCATATTAGGCATCCCATTGAGCACCGAGTTCCAGGCGCTTTTGCCAAAATGCCAGGCCCCTAAAATGAACACGGGTAAACAAATGAAAAACTGCAACCAGGCATTGTGCATCAACGACCAATGGATACCCGCCGACATGAGCAAGTGCCCAACCAAGAGCGGCGTGGTAAAAACCGCGCCAATGAGCAATTTGCGCTCCAGGGTCCAAAATTCAGGCTTTTGTTCCGGTTCCACTACGGTATAACCGAGTTTGCGGATACCTCCTTTGGCCTCATCTATACTGAAATCTTCGTCGACCAGGCGAAAACGTACTTCTTTGGTCTGGAAATTGACGTAAACGTCTTCCAAGCCCTTACGCTCCAAGTAGCGGGTGATGCCTGCGGCGCAGTTGGCGCAGTCCATTCCATCTACAGTTAGCTCGACTAGTTTTTTCATATTTCGTTTAATTTGATGGGTAGAGGCGCAAAATCTTGCGCCTCTACTGCATTATGCTTTTGCAGCGTTGTAACGTTTTTCAACCTCGGCCCAATTCAGTACATTCCAAAAGGCCTTGATGTAATCGGCACGTTTGTTTTGGTACTTGAGGTAATAGGCGTGTTCCCATACGTCTAAAGCCAGAATGGGCGTTCCCGCTTGTTTCTTAACAATTTTAGTCATCAGGGGGTTGTCCTGGTTGGGAGTAGAGCTGATGAAAAGTTCACCTTTGCTGTTCACACAAAGCCAAGCCCAGCCAGAACCAAAACGCCCGGTTGCTTCTGCCGCAAAGGTTTCTTTGAATTTGTCAAAACTACCAAATTTGGCCTCAATGGCTTTGGCTACATTGCCACTTGGGGCACCACCGCCCTGAGGAGAAAGCAAAGACCAAAATAGAGTATGGTTGAAATGCCCACCTCCATTGTTGCGGATAGCAGGTTGTTTGCTCGTTACAGTGCTCAATACCTGATCGATGCTCATGGTCGCGAAGGCAGTACCTGCCACAGCTTTGTTGAGGTTGGTCACATAGGCGTTGTGGTGGCGATCGTGGTGGATCTCCATGGTCATTTTGTCGAAATGGGGCTCCAGAGCATCATTCGCAAACGCGAGCGGGGCCAGGCTAAACGGTCCGGTTTGCTCTTCACCTGGCAAATCCAGATCATTTTCTAATGCAGATTCAGCCCAGAGGTTGCGGGGCTTAAGCAAGGAGGCGGCTGCTACAAACAAACCGGTACGCAGGAAATTTCGCTTATTCATTGGTTTCTTTTTTGGATAAAACAGTCTCCAACGGAGTGGAGTTCGATTGGAGGCTAAATATAAAGCGCTTCGGGCTTTTATTGAATGTTTAAAATCACCTGCATTGAAATTTTACATTAATGCACTAGATTAAAAATAAATTTTGATTGATTTAAAAAATGCATTATTATTAGGAATCAAAATTAAATCTTGCCAAATTTTAACCATTCTGCACACTAAAATCTTTCACTATGCTTTCTGTAAGTCAATTGCTCAATAGCAAAAAAAACAACGCGGTATGGAGCATCAGCCCCAATGACATGGTGATTGATGCACTTTTGCTGATGTGTGAAAAAAAAATTGGAGCGGTCTTGGTGATGGATGATGACCAATTGATTGGCATTTTTTCAGAGCGGGACTACGCCCGAAAAGGAATTGTAGCCGGACGAAAAGCCAAAAGTACACCCGTTACGGAAGTGATGACACCCAATGTATTTACCGTTTCGCCCGACATGAACATCGGAGACTGTATGACTTTGTTTTCTGAAAAACACATTCGTCACCTTCCTGTGATGGACCATCAGCAGGTGATTGGGATGTTGAGCATTGGGGATATTGTAACGGCCATTATGCAGGCTCAGGATCAGCAAATCAAATACCTGGAGGCCTACATCACCGGGCAATGATTACAAGTGCTTAATCTTCCGCTCCTGAGGTGAATCCCTAAGGTGAACTAAGGTGTCTTAGGTGGTGAATATACACCCTGCTTCGCAGGGCTTTTTTTCTTTTCACCACCTAAGACACCTAAGACACCTAAGGGATTCACCTTAGAAAGGATATTTTACTCACCGCCTTCCACCAACTGCCGGCCAGCCTGGGTAAAGGCTTCCAGATCGGCCAAGAGTGTCTTGGCTTGCTCGGCGATGTTGTGCAGTTCTTCGACGTTTTGGTTCAGCTTTTGGCGAATGCTCGAAGCAACCAACACCATGTGGAAGTCGTTGCCCGATTCCAAAACGCTGGTAACTTTGTCGATGCTGAGGCCTGCTTCCTTGTAGGTCACATCCCATTTTTTGCGCAATTCTGCGTTTTTACCCAATTCATCTTTGCGCAATTTTTCATTGTTGATGCTGCTGCTCAACTGATCCAGGGTGCCAAAGTATTCATCTGAACTTTTTCCAACGCGTTCAAAATCGTTTTTCAATTTGTTGTAGCGCGCCTGAATACCCGTCCATTCTTTTTCAAAATCTTTGGACACTTCCGGCAAGTCAGGGTTGGCCTGGGTCAGGCTTTCTTCGGCTTCCTGCAAGGTTTCGACAACTTGTGAAGAGAGCTTCACCCGATTTTTTTCAAAAGACTCAATCGAGCTTTTTAAAACTTCGCCGTGTTTCAGCGCTTTTTTGGTTGTTTCCCAGCGGCAAGCCCCTAGGCTGAGCACCAGCAAAAGCAGGGTGCCAATCATGGTTTTACGAATCATCTTGAGATTGAATTATTTTTTTAACAGCTCTAAAATCTTGTTCAAACTATCTCCAACTGTGAAATAGTTCAGGTGATGGCATTTGGCATCCAGGAATACCGGTGCAGGTTTGCGTTTGTTGGGCACCTGCTTAATACTATTGACTCCTACCGCGATGTCGTTTGGCTCTTTAAAAAAGATACTTGCTACATTTTTGAAGAGTTTGTTGACCAAACGTTTGGCCTGGTTGTCCGTTTCCAAGAACTGATCAAGGTGTCCGGCAATGACAAAATAGGGAATGCCTGGGTCTTTGCTCAATTCCAGGTTTTTGAGGAAACGACTTTTGCTTTCATAGTTCATTTGGTCCAGGCTGATGGTCAGGCTTTGGGAACCTTTCAAAATCCCCATGATGCTGGCAATGGCCGGAATGGCTAAACCTGCATTAACTGCCAAAGGCAAGAGTAGCAAAGCATTGTCGCGGTACTTGAGTAAATTCGATAAGTTTGAACCTCCATTGGGTGTCCCAGCGAGGATGAGCTTAGTCACTGCTGTATTCCCGCCCAATTGTTCAATATAGTAACGAGAAACCAGCCCGCCCATAGAATGCGCCAGGATCGTGAACTTTTTCCGAAGCATACCTCTTCTCGCAGCCTTAATTCCTACCGCTGCGAGTGCTTCTTTCAATTTCCCAGCATTGGCATCGATGGTTGAGTTGAGGTTTTCGTAATCGTAGGCGAGCACGAGGTCTACTGTGTTGTCCCGGAGGGCTCGTTCCATGCCCATGGCCATTTCCTGAGTATTGCCGATGATTCCATGAACGACCAGTAGGATGTTTTTTGCGGCGCTTACCTTTTCTTTTACACCAGTGTCATGGTAAATGGGTTCTCCATCTTTGTATTCAATCCAGCAGAGTTTATTGAGGTTTTCGCGACCCAGGACTACTTTGTAAAAGCAAAGTTTGAGTGCGCGGAACACACTTCTGTTTTCTGCCTTTACGTCCGGGATGCTGCGGATGGCAATCTCCACTTTGCCATTGGCATTGGCTTGTGCATCACCCACCGGGATAAAGTCTTCGCCGTCAAAAGTGAGCGGCAGGATAAATTCGCCCTCGCCCAGTTTTTCATCCAACTCGATGATCAGGGGATTTTTCTCCAGATCCAGGTCGTTTTCCAGTTCGTTTAATTCCAGGGTGTCTGGTAAATTGGCATTTAAATCACGACTGGAATAATCAAGGGAAAGTAGATTACTCCAACCCAATATTTGGGGCAAAGTGGCTACGGAATTCAGATCCCGCGTTGAATTACCCGCTGTGGATAGCGAAACTTTGGCTTTGAAAGTATCGTGGCCTTTGATGGTGATTTTACCTCCGGCCAGTTTGGTTTCAGTTTTGCCTACTTCTCCACTTTGCATACTGATTTTGAAGACAATCGTTTTGCTGAACCAATCATTTGCGGGGGCTTTTTTATCCTGACCTCTTTTTACCAAGTCGCGGTCACCAGCTAAACTGTCTACGCCACGTCCTGATTTTTTCCAAAATTCTACGGTTTCTCCCAGGCCTTCGAGGTCATCTTTTTCCAACAAAAATTCTTCGTTGACCTTGGTCGTACTGATGATGAACTTAACTACTTCGATGCTTTCTTTTTTCCCAGCGGGGATTTCGAACTCCAAAAAATCAGGCTGCACAAATTGGTCTTGTGCAGGGATTTCATCGGCAGTTAGATAGTCGCCGTTTAAAGAAACAACTCCATATTTGGGAGAAAAATACAAAGCTTTGCAAAACAGGGTAGCCCCAGTGGCGTTTTTGAGTTCCAAGTCCAAAGGCAAACGGTACTGACCATTCAGATTTTTGCCCATTTGTACATTGACCACCTCGGTATTTGGATTGGCTGGATCCATGATCCCTTTGGTCAATAGTTGCTGGGTCTCAGTATTCTTGATGTTAATTTGAAAAGCGTTGCGGTTGAATTGAGTACTGCGGTTGTCCAGTAATAAATTTTGTTCCCATTTGGCGATGCCATCCAGGATTTCAAGGGCCGTTTCAAATACTGGATCGTCGTCGTCCCCACCAATTCGCTTGATTAAAGTATTGCTTTCCTGGTTGTAAATTTCCAATACATCCAGATCCAGATCCACTCTATATTTGCCACCCACTTTTCCTTCTACCAAGTCAAAATAAGGGGACAAGCGGCTTTTGCCCATACTTTGTTGAGCACTCAGGTAGGCTTGGTAGCGCTTTTGCCCTTTTTCGGTGGCTTTAAGAGCGATCGTATAGGGGATACTAGGCAAGCTGAGTAGCACTGCTTCGTAGCTGCCGTTCATATCCAGCGCCAGATTGTTGCTCAACACTACTGTACTATCTTGAAAACCAACACTGCTGGTGCTGGCTCGCCCGAGCGATTTACCCGTTTTTTGCTCCAGAATTTCAAACTCGGCAAGTTTGTTCAACTCGGTGGAAAGCCCGTGTACTGCGCCGCAGTTGATGTTCCAGGCATTTTTATCATTGGCGCTGAGCAGGTAGACCGAGCGTTGACCCAAGTCTTTGGCGGAGCCCAAATTCAAAAACTTTTGCCAAGGATCAAAACCAGCGATGGGTTCAAATTGCGGGTGCTGTTTTTCAACCGATCGGAACATTGAAGCCTGACAACGGGTGTACAAATCGGCATAACTGACGCTGGGGTCGTTTTCGAGTACCTTCAACAAGTTGAAAGAAAACATCCCCCGTTGGTTCTTCAGCTCAAACGCTTTCTCTTGCCGATCACATGCCGACATCATGAGGTGGCTAGCCAGTGGCAATTCATTGGGTCGAGGCCCTTTTGGGAAGTTTTTGACGAAATAACCATCCAGATAAGTGGAGTAGGGGCGGGTTTCGGTGCGATCTGGGAAAAAGAATTGTCGGGCCTTGCCCAAGCTTACATCATCAATGGCGCGTGAAATGGTGCCGGAATGGCAACAGTCGAAAATGGTGACCAGGTGTGCGCCCTGTAGCTGGACTCGTTGCAAAAGAATCCGGATCTCCTTGTCGGACAGACAATACTTTCCACTCAAGCCACTGTCGTAACACACAATGCCTTCGTGTACGCCCGTAGGATCGATCCATTCAAATTCCGGCGCCGCTTTCTCTTGGGTGCCGTGGCCACTGTAATAAAGGAGTACTACATCACCTTTTACCGCTTTGGCGAGATGATCTGGGCCCAGGTACTTGCAAATGTTCTGATAAGTTGCATCCTGATTGAGCAAGGTAAGGCTCGGTGCAAGGTCAAAGGCTTTGGCATATGTACTCGATAAAAAGTCTTTCATCGCCGCCACATCATTGTGACAACCATCCAAAGGGGTGATTTTTGAATCGGGATGATAGGTGTCGATGCCAATAAAAAGGGAATATAGCTTGTTCATAAAATGTATTGGTTCATTGGATGTATCGCTAAGAATAACGAAAAGTACTAATTTTAAATTTTTAATGAACAATTTTTCATAAAATTAAAGCAGCAAGGCAACGCTTTTTGCCCTGGACTTGTACTAGGGTAAAACATTCGAGCACTCATATGGAAAACCGTGACATGGCTGATGTACTGGAGGGTTGCCGACGCAAAGATCGCGCAGCCCAGAAGGAACTGTACCGGCAGTTTTACGGTTACGCCATGTCGATTTGTTTGCGTTATTGCGACAACGAGGATGAAGCCATTGAGGTGGCCAATGATGCATTTTTAAAGGTTTTTCTCAACGTCAAAAGTTACAATCCTCAATTGCCTTTTAAACCGTGGTTTCGGCGAATTCTGATCAATACGGCGATCAATCACATCAAGCAGAAACAGAAACTCAAAATCGGCACACTGATGGACACTGAATACAACATTCCTGATACCGAAGAAATCCTTGCCAGATTGGGCTTTCAGGAACTGATGAAACTGGTGCGGTCGCTTTCCACGGCTTACCGCACTGTATTTAATTTGTATGTACTGGATGGCTTTACCCACGAGGAAATTTCACAACAACTGGGGATTTCGGTGGGCACCTCCAAATCAAATTTATCCAAAGCACGCGAGCGTTTGCGGCAAATGATCTTGCAACAAATGCAATAGATTAGGAGTAGACTTGCATTGCCATGAAGGATTTTGTAGATGATTTGTATAGGCGGGCTTCAGAAGATCCAGACATCCCCTTCAACGAAGAGGCTTGGGAGCTGATGGATCAAAAATTGGACTACGCAGCGCGGAAACGTAGGCGTGGCCTGTTTTGGTTGTTCTTCTTTCTGTTCATTTCCCTTGGGGCTGGTCTTCTTTGGGGAATTCAGGGGATGTACCTTCCTGAACAAAAAATTAAAAAAGAGAAATACACTGGCCCAGTTGCTGGAAATTCGCAGCCTGAGCAACAAAATAAGACCAAATCAGGGCAGACATCACGTCTAAACGAAGCTAGACAAACCCAGGCAAGTAAATTCAACTTGGATGTTGCTGCAAGAAAAGATCAGAAGGAAGAAGAAAATGTGAACCAAACTGGCAACCATACAGGTAACCAAACGGATTATTCTCTCAAAACCACACAACGCTTATTTACATCGGAACAGCAGGGTTCTCGTAAGCATTCCAAACCATTGGCTGGAAACAAGCCAAGGGTTGAAGCGCCAATCAATCAGAACACGCGTAAACTTGTTGAGGACCTTGCTGTTGTTTTACCACAAGTAGAAGGAAATACGACAAAAATGGACACCCTTTCAAAGGGGGTACAAATTGAGGCTGCATGGCTTGGATTAGAGACCTTGCCAGGAGCCTTGGTCGCAAGAATAGTTAAATCTGATCAGGGGCAATTGACTCCTTCTGATCTATGTGGAAATCCAAGCCCGCCCCCAATCGCCCATGTTCAGCCAAAATCCTGGGGCCTCGGCCTCAGCGCTGGCCCCGATTTGGCCTCTGTGAATGGAAATGGCAGCACTTCTTACGGGTTAAATGCAGGCTTGGCTTTTGATTACCGCATCGGCAAACGTTGGGTTTTTCAGGCCTCTGGGCAATATTTGCTCAAAAACTACATCGCTGATCAGAAAGAATACGTGGCACCAAAGGGCTTTTGGCCTACTCGTTCTTACCCAAGTTCTACAGAAGGTACCTGCGATATGTTGCAGTGGAGTGTGGATTTGCGCTACAATTGGTTGGCCAAACCGAAATTCAAAAGTTTTGTCTCCCTTGGGTCTTCTTCCTGGACGATCCTAAACGAAAAATATGAATTTTATTATGCCAAAAATTATCCTGGATTGATCTATAATTGGTCGAGCAGTCAGGATAAAAATTACTGGCTCTCCATGGCTCAAATGGGGATTGGTATCGAAAAAACAATTCGGCCAGGCTTGAGTTTGCAAATCAATTGGTTTGCCCAAATGCCGTTACAGGGAGTGGGCAATGGAAAGGTGGAGATTTATTCCAGCGGTTTGGGCTTTATGGTACACAAACAGATGGGGAAGTTGAAAAAGTAGGCGCTCAAATCAAAGTACAACTAGTTCATCGCCTACCTTAATCATGCCTGTGCCCAAAGTGATCAAATTCATCCCAAACAGCACCTTATTCCCTTGCGTACGGTAAGTTGCCAGTGTTTTAAGTGGGTCTCCACCCTTGTGACGTAGACCAGTATCCTGATCCGTGGTTGTCAAAATGCAGCGGCCACAAGGTTTGATGCCCCGAAAAGACACGCCACCGATCAACAAGTCACTCCACGTATCTTCCTGATAGGCTGCGCCTCCATCAAATACAATATTGGGCCGAAAACGATTCATTGGTACAGGTTCGGCCAAGCGATTATTCAGATCGGCCAGCGAGTTTTCACCTACCAATAAAAATGGATAAGCATCGGCGAAGCTTACATTCATCGGTAATTGCACCCTCTCCGGCTCAACTTGCCTTGGCGAATCATCAGGTAGATAAACCAAACGTGTTTTTACCCCCAAAGCTGTGCTCAACCAGGCATCGGCAGCCTTATCTACAGCCAATGCATCACAAAAGTCATCCCAAATTTGCACCGTAAAACGCTCACTGGAATTGGTCTGAAGTGGTACTTCGAGCAAGCCAAGCTCGGGTTTGGTCCGATGTCGGATGATTAGGTGTTCAGCAGTGATTTCCGTTTGTAGCAAAGCCAATGCCCCAAATTCCCGCTGGGTAAGGAATCGATTGTTTTCATTGATCAAAAGCCAACGACGGTCATGCTGAAAGCCCCGCTCGGTGACCAAGGCTTCTTGAACAGCAATGCCTGCGAGGGATTTGACCGGGTAAATATGGAGTTGGGTGATGTTGAACATGTGAGAATGGAATGATTTTGTTGCCGCGAAGATATGGATTTGTTTGCTGTGATGAATTAATTCTATTCTAAAGTGTGCTTATCCAATAAAACCGAAGTGATAATTAGTTGCCCTCCCAAAAAAAGCCCACCTTCACCATTCATTCAATCGATCACTTGTATTCAATCGATCTCCATGCCAAAAACATCCCCATCCCCAAAAGAGCATCCCAGCGATGAAATCATGGTCAGCCAAACCCAAGCCTGGATCAAACGAGTAATCATTGGCTGTAATTTTTGTCCTTTTGCACAGCGGGAAGTCCAACGGGGCAGCATCCGTTATGCAGTCGTCCACTCGGAGGACATGGATGTTTGTCTGGAAGCTATGTTTGCCGAATGTGGCCTGTTGGACGAAGACGAAAGCATCGAAACCACCCTGGTGATTTTTCCGAAAGCCTTTGATTCGTTCAATGACTACTTGTCCCTGATCGAAAACTGTGAAGACATGCTGCTGGACAATGATTACGAAGGCATCTACCAGGTGGCGAGTTTCCATCCAGATTACCAGTTCGCCGACGCTCCTGCCGATGATCCCGCTAATTTTACCAATCGTTCCTTGTATCCTATGCTGCATTTGCTGCGCGAATCGAGCTTGGATCGGGCGCTAGCCAATTATCCCGACCCTGAAAACATTCCCCAACGCAACATCGAATATGCTCATAAGATGGGCCTGGAGCAGATGAAATTGCTCCGGGATACTTGTTGGAATGCGGGGTAGAAACCAAAAATATTTATCGCACCACTTCGATTTTGTACTTGGCACCTTTCATTTTTTCGCCCGCGATTTTTTTCAATACGCCCTGCACCTTGTCTTTTTTTACCGCTACAAAAGACATGTGATCCAGCAATTCAATCTTGCCAAGGTCCTCCTTTCGCAGGTCACCTTTTTTGGACAAAAAGCCAACGATGTCGGTTTTGCTGAGCTTGTCCTTTTTTCCACCACTGATGTACAAGGTAATCCAGGCTGGGGGCTCGGGTAAGGTGATTTCGGTAGGAATCTCAAAAATCTCCGGCACACCTGGCAAATAATCCGGGAGCGTTTCTTCGGGATGCAACAGTACAAAGGCTGTGCCTCCAGCATGCATTCGTGCGGTACGGCCATTGCGGTGTACAAAATCGGTTCCTTTATCGGGCAATTCAAAATGGATGACGTTTCTTACTTCCGGGATGTCCAGTCCTCGCGCCGCCAAGTCAGAAGCCACCAGGATAGCAGTGCTGCCGTTGCGGAATTTGACCAGCGTTTTTTCTCGATCCAATTGTTCCAGACCGCCGTGAAAAAACGAACTTTGTAAGCCTTTATCCCGCAACAACTCCACGCATCGTTCCGTGGCATCGCGTTGGTTACAAAAGACGAGGGTTTGTTCTGAACCCAGTGCGCAAAGCAAAGCAAAGAGGGCATCCAATTTGTTTTCACCAGGAGTCATTACAGCTTTTACTTGCAGCCCATCGTTAGATTTGTCTTCGACTTGGGTGAAATCCAATACTTTAGGTGACACAATTCCCGTGAACTTAGGGATGTGCTGCTTGCTGCTTGCCGATACCAGGATGCGTTTTTCAATGTGGGGCAGCCCCACCACAATTTGCTCAATTTGTTCCTGAAAGCCGAGGGACAAAGACTTGTCGAACTCGTCCAGCACCAGCACTTTTAAATTTTTTGGATCGAAAGATTTGCGGGCCAAATGCTCAATGAGGCGCCCTGGCGTGCCAATGAGTAGGGCAGGGGGCTGACTCAGGTTGCGGATTTCGATTTGCATCGGATGCCCGCCATAACAGGTGTTGACCTTGTATCCAGTGGACATTTTTTGCCAAACCCGCTCGATTTGGATGGCCAATTCGCGGGTTGGGGATATGATGAGGCATTGCACTCCAGCCTGGTCGTTTTGCAACAAGCTCAAAATAGGCAACAAAAAAGCCAGGGTTTTACCAGACCCCGTGGGTGCCAGTAACATCAGGTTGGGTTCACGGGGAATGTGTAGCAGGGATTCTTCCTGCATTTCGTTGAGCGCGTAGATGCCAAGTTTGAGGAGCATGGCATCCAGAGATTCATTGTTTTGCATGGCGGCAAAGATACTGTTTTCGAGAAGAAACCTTACGTTGCTACCAATTTCCCGGCATTTATTGTTTTGGAAACCCAAACATTCCCCTTCACAATGCTGTTTCAATTCCATACTTTTGCGACGCTTAAAAACAGGATTATAACTTTATGGCAAAATTTGCAATCGACCTCAAGTCAGGTGACATCAAAAACGAGGCCGAACTGATCGTCGGAATAGACCTTGGAACGACCAATAGCTTGGTCGCATACATAAAAAATGGCCAGGCTGAGGCCGTAAAAGGCAAAAACGGGAAAAGTACCCTCGTGCCATCGGTGGTGCATTTTAGCCCCGAAGGCAAGATTGTGGTAGGGGATGCCGCCAAGGAAAAACTCATCAGCGACCCGGAAAACACCATTTACTCCGTGAAACGCCTGATGGGGAAATCCTACGGGGATGTGCAAGGGGTACAGCAATATTTCGGTTACCAAATCATCGACAACGACACCGAGAGTTTGGTCAAAATCCGGGTAAAAGATAAGTTCTATACCCCGATTGAGCTGTCGGCTGAAATCCTCAAAGCCCTCAAGAACCGCATCGAAGAAGAGTTGGATCAGGTGGTGAGTAAGGCAGTCATTACAGTCCCCGCCTATTTCAACGATTCACAACGCCAAGCCACCCGCGATGCGGGCAAACTGGCCGGATTGGACGTATTGCGCATCGTAAACGAACCCACCGCGGCCAGTTTGGCTTATGGTATCGGTTTGGATCAAAGTGAGAGCCATACCATCGCCGTGTACGACCTGGGTGGTGGGACCTTTGACATTTCCATTTTGCGCATTCAGGACGGAGTTTTTGAAGTATTGGCCACCAATGGGGACACCTTTTTGGGCGGTGATGATTTTGACAGAGCCATTGTCGATCACTGGATTGCTGAAAATAAATTGGAGACCACTCAGATCAACGCCGATAAAGAACTGAGTCAAGCGCTGCGCCTGCAAGCGGAAAAGGCGAAAAAAGCCTTGAGTACGGAACCTGAATACCGGGGAGAGGTAAATACGATCAGCTGCCAAATTACCCGGGAGCAATTTGAAAAACTGATTCAACCTCTGGTGGATCGTACCATTGCTTGTTGCCAAAATGCCTTGAAAGACGCTCAGGTGCAACTGACCGACATCGATCGGGTGATCATGGTGGGGGGCTCTACACGGGTGCCCTTGGTTCGTGAATCGGTAGGGCAGATTTTTGGCCAGGAAGTTTATGACAAGGTCAATCCTGATGAAGTAGTAGCCTTGGGTGCAGCCATCCAAGCAGATATATTGGCGGGCAACCAGAAGGACATCCTTTTGCTAGATGTGACGCCATTATCGTTGGGTATCGAAACGGTAGGAGGTTTGATGGACATCATTTTGCCCCGCAACTCTAAAATTCCTACCCGCGTGGGGCGGCGCTACACCACCTCGGTGGATGGGCAACGCAACCTCAAAATAGCCGTATATCAGGGCGAACGAGACCTGATTCAGCACAACCGCAAATTGGGCGAGTTTATCTTGAAGGGAATTCCGCCCATGCCCGCTGGTTTGCCTAAAGTAGAAATCCAGTTCATCCTCAACGCCGATGGCATCCTGAAGGTAAAAGCGGAAGAACTGCGCTCGAACGTAGAACAAGAGATTGAAGTCAAACCGACTTACGGCATCAGCGAAGAAGAAATGGCGATGATGCTCATCGATTCCATTCAAAACGCTGCTGATGATCTGGCCATCCGGGCGCTCCTCGAAGCGCGCAATGAAGCCAACAACATCGTGCTCAGTGCCGAACGTTTCCTGGGGCAAAATCAGGAAATCCTCAACGAAGAAGAAATTGCAACCACCCGCTCCATGACGCAGGCCCTGCGCGATGCTGTAGCTGGAACGGATAAAGACGCCATCAACCAAGCGATGGAAACCCTCAATACCTACACTGCTCCGCTAGCGCATCGTGCGATGGATTTCGCATTGTTGGAAGCGATGAAGGGCAAACAGATTTAAGCATCATGATTTGGAAAACACCCATTGACCTGGCCGTATTGAACGCCTCGCGTAAAAATACCTTGATCGAACACCTCGGCATTGAGCTGTGTGGTTTTGGCGACGATTACTTGCAAGCCAAAATGCCCGTGGATCACCGGACGGTACAACCCTTTGGGCTTTTGCATGGTGGTGCCTCGGCTGCCTTGGCGGAAAGTGTGGGCAGTATGGCTTCTTTGTTTACTTTTGAAGACCCCAGCAAACAGCATGCTGTGGGCATTGAACTCAATGCCAGCCACTTGCGGGGTGTAAGTGGAGGTTATGTGATTGCCACTGCAAAGCCTGCGCGTTTGGGCAGAAAGGTGCATGTGTGGAACATCGACATCCACGATGAGCAAGGGCGTTTGATTTGTGTGAGCCGCTTGACGATGGCTGTGGTGGAGCAGGGTGAATGACCATATTGGATTTGCTCTATTTATGATTTATCCTTATTTTTGAAAAAAATCAACAATGACTGAAAGCGCAGCAAGAATGGCACCTTCAGCAGTTTTAGTTCAGCCGGACAAAACTGTTCAGGAAAGCAAGCCCATCTCATGGGTCGCTTTTCAGCGGAAATACCTTACCCGTGAGGATCAGTACAAATACGAATGGGTCGATGGTGCAGTTGTAAAAACGATTCGAGGTATGGATAAGTCACAATTATATATCCAATTTAATTTACAAAACTTTTTTGATCAACTTAAAATCGAGAAAAATCTGGAAGGGACGTTAATTGCAGAACCCGATTTGTTTTTTTTAACCAATCACCGTCGCCCAGATATTGTTTGGCTTACCAAGCAACAAATTTATGCCTTGGCCGATCCTACTGCCTACGAAGTACCTCGCTTTGTGATCGAAGTTGTTTCCACCAATGACAACATCAATAAAGTAAAAGCCAAAATGATCAATTATGGTGATGCTGGCGTTGAAGTAGTTTGGCAAATATTTCCAGCCCATCGGCAGGTTGATGTCTACACTGGGCCATTGTTACACCACATGACTGTTTGTAAGGGCACCGATATTTGTTCTGCTGCTCCAGCCTTACCTGATTTTCAATTGACGGTTGATGCTATTTTTTACAAACCTTGACTTATCTTGATAATCTGCCATTTTCCATCAATCAGTCTCACAAACACTACGCGTTTTTGACGGTAAGCTCCAGATGCCAGTTCCAACTGAATTTCCGCGCTATTTGCTTTGACTTTGCTTTCCAGAACCACAATGGATTCCCAGGGCTCCATGTCCGAAACCCAGTGGTATTGAGTGAAAAAGGGGCAAGGCACGTCATAAGTAAAGGCATCATTGTCTACCTGATCATAATATATAGCAAAAGGAATCTCCTTGAAATAATCCTGACAGCTTTGAAAACGGGCTATTTCTGATTGTTTAAAAGTATCGGCAATACAACCCAGGGAGTCGAGGTTGTGCAGGTAAAGTTCGTAATCCAATACGGTCTCACCCTTTGGTCCTTTTTTGACAATGGCCGTATGCTCTTTCACATTCCGGCCCTTGATGGCCTTGATGTACCATTCATAAAAACACGTTGCAGCATCAGCAGGGGATTGAGCTTTACAAAAACTGCTGATCATCAAAAATCCAATCAAAAAAAGCAGGCGCATGAGGGGCAATAAAAAATAAGTGTTCATTTTGCTAGAGGATTAGATAAGTAAACGGTTCATTTTAAGTGCCTTATCTAATCCTT
>JAIYAV010000163.1 GCA_027488855.1 Saprospiraceae bacterium | reverse complement strand
TACAATCAAGCGCAAGTTATGGCTGAAATCATCAATCAACTATTCTCAGCAATCGAAACACTGATTCCCCAGTACATGGAAATCCCCGAGGATGAATGTATTTCACATGGAAATTTGGCGGTCTGCGTCATTGATGACCAGGGACTTGTACACGGGAGAATGTTCGGTACCAATCGTCCCAGGCTCCGGCAATCCTACAAAGTGGCTTGGACCAAAGCTAGCCAAGTGTGGCTTACTGGCGTAAAAACCGGTGCATACGAAAAGATGGTCTTCAACAAAGAGGTCGATGAAAATGCCAACGGCATTGAAGCACCCGACCTAATTGGTTGGGAAGGCGGCCAACCCCTGACCTTGCAAGATGGAACCATCCTCGCGGTTGGCTTCAGCGGCTTCAGGGGCGTGACCGATCTGGAAATAATGGTAAAAGCGCTGGCGATGATTGAACAAGCTTAACCAATTTCAAAGCGCTTTTTTATTCTAAAACATTAAAAACGATTCAACTATGCAATATTTGCCAAGTCCCGAACGGTACCAGTCCATGGAATACCGCCGCTGTGGCAACAGTGGATTAAAATTGCCAGCCATTTCGCTTGGCCTATGGCACAACTTTGGTCACATCGATGTACTGGACAATGCCCGCAATATTTTAAAGGTTGCTTTTGACAATGGCATTACCCATTTTGATTTGGCCAACAATTACGGCCCTCCTGCGGGCTCAGCGGAAGAGAATTTCGGCAAAATTTTCAAGGATAATTTTGTGCCCTACCGGGATGAATTGATCATTTCCAGCAAAGCTGGCTGGGGCATGTGGCCAGGGCCTTATGGCGATTGGGGCTCCAAAAAATACCTGGTGGCCAGTTTGGATCAGAGCTTGAAAAGAATGGGCCTGGATTACGTCGATATTTTTTACCACCACCGCCCCGATCCCGAAACGCCGCTGGAAGAAACCATGGGCACTCTAGATTTGATGGTTCGCCAGGGCAAGGCCTTGTATGTGGGCATTTCTAGCTATAAACCAGCAGAAGCAGCCCAAGCTTTCAAAATTTTGAAAGAACTGGGAACTCCATGTTTGATTCATCAACCTCGGTATTCCATGTTCGACCGCTGGGTGGAAGATGGCTTATTGGATGTACTGGAGGAAAATGGTGTGGGCTGTATCCCCTTTTCACCTCTGGAACAAGGCCTTCTGACCAATAAATACTTGAAAGGCATTCCCGCAGATTCCAGAGCATCCAGCCACCGGGGCAATGGCGCCATTGAAGAAGACTTTGTTTCTGAAGACAAAATCAATAAAGTCCGCGAGCTCAATGTACTGGCCGAGGCACGTGGGCAAAACCTGGCTCAAATGGCCCTGGCCTGGATCATGAAGGATCCCCGCATCACGTCGGTACTGATCGGGGCCAGCAAACCTGCACAGGTATTGGATTCCATTGGCTGTTTGGCCAATTATTCTTTTAGTGATGAAGAGCTGAAGCGAATCAATACCATTTTAGGATAACCATTTTAAAGCATTGAACCCATGAAAAACTACAAGTATTGCGTCTAGTCGATTACAATCCTCCTGCTTTTTCATGGGTTTAATGCTACGCCTTTTGCCGTTTTTGCACCAACAAATGTTCACAAACCTTGCGAGACAAGGTTTCTTCCTGGGTATTTCCCAGGCGGACCTTCATCGACTCATCGTACTCGTGCAAATCCAGCACCTCAAGTTCTGCACCCAAGCCCAAATGGAGGCGATCCAGGTATTGCAAAAAGGCTGGTGCGTGATCCTGTACCCCCACCACGATCACCTTATCACCCATTTTTGATTCTGATAGTGGTGCTTGTTTGCGAAAAGTAAAATTGCCCTCTGCATCGGGGATGGGATCGCCGTGGGGGTCAAATTTGGGGTAAGCCAGGTAGGTATCCAATCGTTTGATCAGCTCATCCGATTTAATGTGTTCCAGTTGCTCTGCAATATCGTGTACCTCATCCCAGGAAAAACGCAATTTATCTACCAAAAAAACCTCCCAAAGCCGGTGTTTGCGAATCAGCTCGGTGGCAATGCGGGCACCTTCGTCAGTAAGGCTCACTCCACGGCGGCTTTCGTAGAGGACCAGCCCTTTTTCGTTCAGGCGTTTGATCATATCGGTCACCGAGGCTGCGCTGGTGTTCATGTCGGCAGCGATAGCGTTCGTGCTGGCTTTGGCACCACTGTTTTCCGAAATTTTATAGATGGCTTTCAGGTAATTCTCCTCGGTATGTGAGATATTGTCCATGATTATAAAAAATTGAGCCGATTGAGTAGGGCCTGTTTGTGGCTGCGGCTAATGGGAATAACGGTTTCGGCGATGACCAAAGTGTTTTCCTCAATGTCTTTGATTTTGTCCAAGTTGATGATGTACGAACGGTGAACTTTGACAAAGCGTGGATCTTTCATTTTAGAATCGATCCCCTTCATGGTACCATGAATGATGTGCCGTTTGCCATTGGCAAGGCGGATGGTCACGTAATCGCCCAGGTTCTCAAAAAAAAGAATATCGTCCAAGCTGATGCGCACCAATTTTCCTTCTTCCCGGATGTACAGGTCTTTGGCCTCTTCTTTGTACTTCTGAATGCGGCGTTCGGCATCCAGGACTTTTTCGAGGGCCCGTTGAAACCGCAAAAAAGTAATTGGCTTTTTTAAATAATCAATCACTTGATATTCAAAAGCTTCAAAGGCGTATTCCGTTTTAGAAGAAGTAATGATGATATGGGGAAAACTGGAGAGGCGATCCATAAATTCGATGCCGCTCAGGCCGGGCATCTCTATGTCTAAAAAAATAAGATTAATTTGTTCGGTATTCAAAAACAATAAAGCTGCTTCGGCAGAAGTAAAGCTGGCTGCAATCTCAAGGTTCTCGGCGCGTTTGCACAAATTTTCCATTGCAGTTCGGGACATCAGATCATCATCTACGATTATACATTTGAGCATGGGAACAAACTTAGGTGTAATGTAGGAATACAATCAACCGCAGAATCTCAAAGGTAACATTAATCGCTGGGAAGATGTTAGTGGAAAGAACAATAATGTGAAATGAAATGCCCTAAAAAAAAGTTGCCCACTTTAGAACCGTCTCACCGGCCTGAAGTGGGGCAACCAAACTTCCTATTCCCAAAACCCTTGACAATACACACCTGAGTGTGCAAGTTGCCAAGAATGTCTTATAAAAAATCAACTGCTATTTGAGCGAATTGATGTTTGTGTCTATTGCTGACATCACAACTTCATTGCGATGGAACAAATATAGTGGTAGACTCTGAAACTGAACTATTCTTTTAGATTTTTGGAAGGTTTCTTGCGGCTTTTGGCGGGAAACTTTATTTTTTCGGGTCTGTAAAAGTAAAACGACATTTATTGATAGTGAAACATCAGGCTACCTGAAGAGTCTTTTACGTAATGTCCCAGAAAGAACGGGGTCTGCGCAACACCACCATCGCCATATAAATGGTATGGGAGAAATAAGCGATAGCCAGCACAATCAAACTCAGCCAAGCCAGGGGATTGAAAAAATATAAACCAACGGGCAGCAACACTCCCATTCCCAAAAAGAACCACAAATAAGTTTTAGCGGGCCGATACCGATGCCACCACCACAGCTGTGCAGCACTGGTAATTTGGATACAGGCCAGAATGAGAAGTGCAACAATGACTGCGGTTCGCCAGGGTTCCAAGGAAGTAGCTAGCGCGAGTATTGCCAATAAAATGACCTGCAACAACAGGTCAAGCTTGATGCGTAAGCGGGACACCATAGTTTTAACAGAATTTATTGAGGCAAAAATAGCCCAAATAAACGATACTTTCAATATTTTTTGAAAATATTGAAAACTTATTTTTCAACCAATGAATGAAATATTGCGTTAATTTAGTTGAGGACTTGCTAAAGTTGTTATTAATTCGTTAAATGTTTGGATCAAAGCCCATGGAGCAGCATCAATTCGTTAAAAAAACATACTTTCAATCGGTTAAAGCGATGATTATGAAGTTTAGAGGACCAATATTTTTGTCGGTAGTAGTAGCCGGTTTTTTACTGGTGGCATTTTACCCACGCAAAGCAGCAGAGAGTGCCGAAAAAGACGCGGTATTGATGAAGTTGCTCGTATCATTTTTGAACGAGTTGCATTTCGATCCAAAAACCATGGACGATAGCTTCTCTGAAAAATTTTACACCTTGTATTTGGAATCGGTAGACCCCAGTAAGCGCTTCTTAACCCAAGAAGACACCAAAAAACTGGAAACTTACCGTCTGAAACTGGATGACGCCATTAGCAACGGCAATTCCGATTTTTTTGATCTTTCGGTGAGCATGACGGAAGCGGCTTTGCAAAAAACGCAAGCCTACTACCGCGAAATCCTGGCTCAATCCTTCGATTTCAATGTCAGCGATACCTACGAAACCGATCCGGAAAAACGAGCTTTCGCCAAAAACGACGCGGAGCTCAAAGAAATGTGGCGCAAAATGCTCAAATATGAGACTTTGGCGCGCATCATGGACAAAGAGGAAGGGCTAAAATCGGCCAAATCAGGTGAAGAAGCTGCACCCAGCACACCCGAAGCCATCGAAGCAGAAGCCCGTAAAGCCCTGCTGAAAAGTTATGATGACTGGTTCAATCGCCTGATCAAAACCAAACGTTCGGATCGTTTGAGCCTTTACCTCAATAGTTTCACCCACCTTTACGATCCACACACCGACTTTCTGGAACCTGCCGACAAGCAGGATTTCGACCTGAGTATTTCTGGTCGCCTGGAAGGCATCGGTGCTCGCTTGCAAAATGTAGGAGACTATACCAAAGTATCCGAAGTGGTAGTAGGTGGCCCGGCTTGGAAAGGAAAAGAACTGCAAGAAAATGACCTCATCCTGAAAGCCGCACAGGGCGACAATGGTGAATGGGTGGATTTCACCGGAATGTTGAGCAACGAGGTCGTATCCCATATTCGGGGTAAAAAAGGCACCAAGGTTCGCCTACTGGTCAAAAAAGTGGACGGCAGTACCAAGGAAATCAACATCATCCGCGATGTAGTAGAATTTGAGGAAAGTTATGTGAAGTCTTTGATTCTGGAGGGCACAACTCCGGAAGAAAAAGTTGGCTACGTGTATCTGCCCAAGTTTTATGCCGACTTCCAACGCGCCGATGGCCGCTTTTGCGCCCCCGACGTGGCCAAGGAATTGGAAAAGTTGAAAGATGAAAAAGTCAGCGGTATCATCATCGACCTGCGCAACAACGGTGGTGGTTCTTTGAATGACGTGGTGAAAATGTCGGGCTTTTTCATCGAGAGTGGCCCGATTGTACAAGTCAAAAGCCGCACGGCTCAGCCGGAAGTCAATTACGACCGCAATCCTGCCGTGCAATACGGTGGTCCACTGGTCATCATGGTGAATTCCTTCTCAGCTTCGGCTTCCGAAATCCTGGCTGCGGCCCTACAAGATTATGGCCGCGCGGTGATCGTAGGGAGCAAGTCAACCTACGGTAAAGGTACCGTACAACGGGTGTTCAGCCTGGATCAGGCCATCAGTGGCTACGAAGAGTTCAAACCACTGGGCGACATCAAAATCACCCTCCAGAAGTTTTACCGGATCAATGGTGGCTCCACCCAATTGCGTGGGGTAACTCCGGATATTGTCCTGCCAGATTCTTACCATTACCTGCCCGTAGGAGAGCGTGAGGAGGATTATCCGCTCAACTGGACGGAAATTCCGGCAGTCTCGTACAGCCAAAATGCCTATAAAATCAAAAACCTGGAAGAAATCAAACGCCGCAGCAAAACGCGGATTGAGCAAGACCCAGGTTTCCAAAAGGTGTTGAGCCAGGCTAAATACATCGAGGTAGAGCGCAAAAATTCTTCAGTAATGCTCAATATTGACCAGTTCCGCAAGGATGAAGCTGCTGAAGAAAAAATGGCCAACGACTTCCGCAATGCTTTCAAAGATGTAGTGAACAAAGGCGTGCGCAACATCAGTTTGGACGAACAAAAAATGAAAGCCAGCCCGGACAATGAAAAGACCCTGGCCCGCAATAAGGACTTCATCGAAGGAGTCTCCAAAGACATCTACATTCGGGAAACGCTGCGCATTGTGCATGATATGATTGCGCAGAACTAGGAAAAAAATTGAGGAGTTTGATCTGCAGTGCCCTCCGGTCGCTGAGCGAAGCCGAAGCGCCGAAGGGAACAGCAGGTCAAACTCCTCAACTTTTTTCCTACCTTTGTGTCGACAACCCGAAAACGCATGCAGCACCTGCTCCTATGCCTCCTTAGCTGTTTCAGCTGGCATTGTATCCAAGCCCAAATTTTTGTTCCTACATCGTTGATGCCCAGGGCGGGTGATACCTTATTGACCGCAGTAGACAATCTCCCCACTTACATCAAAAGTATTGGCTCGGGCCGCAATCAGCGCTGGGATTTTGCCATGCTGGAAGCACCTTATACCCGCAGCTCAGTGTGGAAACCCGCCGCCAAGGGAAGTGCTCCATCCCTCTTCAAAAACGCCGAGTATACTGCTCCAGTGGACGAACAAACTGAAGGCTATTACCGCACCCAAGGGAACGACCTGCTCTTGTTAGGGGCAGTTGGGCCCGATCCGCTGAATTTGAGCCGCAAATCCGTGTTGCGCTACAGCCCAGGGCTAGTGGAGCGCCGTTATGGCTTGCGATACGGCGATGCATTCCAGGCAGATGCCAATTTGGTGCTGACGCTGGGGGAAGATGAAATTCCCAGTTGGTTTCGCAAAAAATTACCTGTCAGTCCCGATTCCTTGCGACTCCGCGTGAGTTATGACCGCCAATACGACGTGGATAGCTACGGGCGAATGATTGTGCCCGGCGGAATTTTTGAAGTGATCCGGGAACGCCGCATCGAAATCATTGAAATGCGCCTTGAAGTAAAAGTAGGCCGCAGACGTTGGCAGGAGGTGACCAAATCCATTAAAGACAAGGAACTCCTGCGCACCCAAAAGAAAATTTCCTACCACTTTTATGCCAGCAGTTCCAAAGAACCCGTGGCGCGGGTCTGGATGAGCAGCAATGAAAAAAAGGTGCTCAAAATTGAGTTCAAACCCCGAGAACGAGAAAGTACGGTACAAAACATCGCCAGCGTACGTTCCGACATCTACGTGTCGCCCAATCCAGCCATCTCCAGTGTGCGCTTTGAGTTTTATAACCTGCCTCCAGGTACGTATAAACTATCCATCTTCAACATCATCGGCCAAGAGGAGTGGAGTAAAATGTACACCATCACCGGGAATTATGCCGAACAAGTTGACATTTCGCAACTCAAAAAAGGGGCTTATTTGTATAGCTTGAAGGACGAGCGAGGGCGGACTTTGAGTACAAAAAGGTTGATGGTGATAAGGCCTTAGGAAGCAGCTATTCATACATAGCCAATGATCAGTGTAACTCCATTACCCGCACCTCAAAATCATCCACCCAGCCCTCCTTTTTATCCTCATTCCACAAATAAACCTTAAGACGGGAGTTGGGTTTCAGCGCCGTTTTTGCTACTTCCACCTCATAATTCACCGGCCACCAATTGTCATACACCTTGATGAATTTGACCACATCCAGCGCCTGCCAGAAGTAGGCCCCTTCTGGGTTTTCAATCGAAATAACCAGTTTGCATTGGGTGGCATCTGGTACGTTAAGCAGGGCTTTGGCGGCAATGCGGATGCCTGTTGCCTGTACTTGGCCTAAGGAATCCAGTGGATAATTAAAGGTGGCTGAGAATTCATTAAAGCGATGGGCCAGTTTTCCCCGATGTTTTAAGCTTCCTGCGCTTTGCTCCCAATAGGTGGTAGTACTTCCTTCAAAGTCATTTAAACTTTGCAACAAAATCGCACCCACCAGGTAGGCCTTGGGCTTTGCTTTTAGTTCATAAATCGCCATGTTCAGGGCCTTGTTTTGGTAAATTGCTGGATTGGTCAGCGTATCCAGGTTGCGCACATAATCCGGCAAATCTGCGCTGTTTAAACCACTCAAATACTGCGTGTGCCAGTTTAGGTACAAGTATTGCTTACGCCCATCCAGGCTGTCAAAATTAACTTGATCGAAACTCAAGAATTGATCCTTCCTGCTCGGATTAAATCCACTGTAATACTCACCCAATCTTTGCTGTACGGGATCGGTGATGATGTAACAAGGTTCATTTTTATCAATAAACTGCTGATAAGCAATGGCCCGTTGGGCGCGGTATTGCACTTTGCGGGCGTATTGCATTTGTTGAATCGGGCCAATCAACAAAATGCCTAAAAACAAAAGGGTAAAAAGTGATTCAAAAACTGGCGCTTTGCTGGGGAGAAAATAAAAGCCTGCGACCAGAATTAGGCCGGGCAAATAAGGTTTGTCAAAAAGCTGCCCATTGATGCTGTACAGAAATAGCGCGGCCAAAGTAAGGCCTACCAATAGTTGCCATCCGTATTTTTTTTCTTCCAAAAATTCACCAATGATTCTGGCCGCTGGCACCGCCGCCACCGGGATCAAAAACAAATAATGCCGGGGGTCCAAACACATCGGCACATATGCCTTGAGCGAAATGCTCATAAAATTGGAGGCGAAAAAAAGCAAAAGTGCCGAACTGGCATAAAAGCTCAAGGAATCGGCTTGTATAAACATTCTCATACCGTTTTTGCGAAACAGGTAAGCCCCAATAAATACAAAGCTGAACAAAATTCCTTCCGTACTGGCGAGGGCAAAGAAATCGTAGAACAAACGTTTGAGCAATACCTCTATTGATTGCTGATCGTAGCTACAAGCATTCAAATAACTGTTGCTGGCAATGGCGTCCAGGCGTTCTAAGAAGTTGCCGGTCAGGGCCCAAATCAGGGTGAAATAAGCCCCCAGCAACACGAGGCCATATACAATGGTATAAGCCCAAAATTTGAGGTGCCGTCGTTGGATCACATCCGCCAGCACCCAGGCCAGGAGCATAGGTAATGTCACTACAATGGTCTCTTTGGCTAGCCAGCCGAAGCCCAAAGCTGCAACTAAGCCCAATGCATAACGCTGAGGTTTGGAGTGGTCACTTTGGTATTTGTACCGATCCACGATGAACATGGACAGCATGACCGCCAGGGCCACATAGATGTCGGGCATCAGTTTGTCCGAATAGTATAAGAGCCAATTGGAACAGGCGCTAAGCCCGAGCCCGATGGCGAGCGTAAAATTGGAAGATTGCCGCAATGCCGCAAAAACCAGGTACAAAATCAAAAAGGTACAAAGCAAAGGGGATAAGGCTGAAGCAAAATCATTCACCCCAAAAAGCGCATACGCCACGGCAGTCGGGATCAAAATCGCAAAGCGGTAACTGTAATGATCGCTATAATCCACTTCTCCCTGTAAAAATGCATTGGCCAGGCGAGCATAATGCAAATCGTCAAAACCATAATGCCCAAAAAAAGCATACCCGTGGTGGGCAATGGTGAAAAGAATAAAAGCAGCAAGGATAAAATACGGGGTGAGTATATTCTTTCTCATTCTCTATTTTTTCTCATTTAATTTAGCAGCTAATTGGGTTAAATTTAGAACGTTTGCCGCTGGTTTTGTATACATTTAGCCAAGGAATTACTTTTTATGAAACGATACTTCATCGAACTCGCCTACAATGGCACCCACTACTTCGGCTGGCAACGCCAACCCGGCAAGATTTCGGTACAACAAAGTCTGGAAGAATCAATGGGTACCATTTTGGGCACCGAACTGGAAATCACCGGTTGTGGCCGCACCGACACTGGGGTACACGCCAAGCAATACTTTGCGCATTTTGATTTTGAAGGCGAATTTCCAGCAGAGTTCGTGCGCCGGCTCAACAAGTTTTTACCCAAAGACATTGCGGTGTTTCGCATTTTTGAAGTAGCCCCCGAAACCCATGCCCGTTTCGATGCTTATCAGCGCAGTTACGAGTACCACCTGAGTTTTCGCAAAGACCCGTTTACGGAGCATTTGGCCTATTTTTACCCTTCCACCCAACAGCCTGATTCTGCACGGATGCACGCCGCAGCTGCACTTTTGCTGCAATACCAGGAATTTGCTCCTTTCTGCAAAAGCAACCACGACGCCAAAACGATGATCTGCAACCTGACCCGTTCGGAATGGGTATTTTACCCCGAGGAGCAGCGTGCAGTATTCCACATTACGTCCAATCGTTTTTTGCGGGGAATGGTGCGCTTGATTGTTGGCATGTGCCTGGGTGTCGGTACGGGGCAAATTACGCTGGAGGAGGTCAAAGCAGCGATGGAGGAACAATCCCGTTTGCGGAAGGCGACGAGTGCGCCTCCGGAGGGTTTGTACCTCGGGGGGATTTTGTACAAAACCGGGGATGAAAATTGAAAACACTAACTTTTTTTATTGAACCACCTTAGGCACCTTAGAACACCTCAGGGAACAAAGTCATCTAAGGTGTTCTAAGGTGCCTAAGGTGGTTCAATTTCCCGCAGCGAAGCTGCACAACTATAAACATCAGATTGCCATGAAATCAAGTATCACTATCTTGTTGTTAGCTCTATCGGTATTTGTGGAAGGCTGGCAAAAACCTGCGCCCAAGGAAAAACTCCCCAATATTGTGATCATTTTTATGGATGACTTGGGCTACGGCGACCTGAGTTGTTATGGCGCACTGGATTATAAAACACCCAACCTGGATCAATTGGCAGCACAGGGAATTCGTTTCACCCATTTCCTTTCGGCTCAGCCTGTATGTTCGGCATCCCGGGCAGGGCTGCTGACTGGCTGCTACCCCAATCGACTGAACATTTCCGGGGCTTTGTTCCCCAATGCAAAAGTGGGCATCAACCCCGATGAAACCACCTTGGCAGAATTGCTCAAGCAAAAAAATTACGCTACGGGTATTTTCGGCAAGTGGCACCTGGGCGATCACCAAAAGTTCCTGCCGCTCCAGCATGGATTTGATGAGTATTTCGGCATTCCCTTTTCTAATGATATGTGGCCAGTGTGGTTCGATGGCAAACCAGCTACGCCCGAACAAAAAGGTAAATTCCAATTCCCTCCCCTGGCTTTGATGGAAGGGAACAACAAAGTTGGGGAGATTAAAACCCTGGAAGACCAAGGTTTAATCACCAAACGCCTGACCGAACGCGCCGTTTCTTTTATCCAAAAAAACAAAAACAAACCCTTCTTTTTGTACATGCCCAATCCAATGCCACACGTGCCCATTGCGGCTTCACCTGCATTTAAGGGCAAAAGCAAACAGGGAGAGTATGGCGATGTATTGATGGAAATAGACTGGTCGGTTGGGCAAATTTTGCAGACCCTGACCGCCAACGGACTGGATAAAAACACCCTGGTTATTTTCACCAGCGACAATGGTCCTTGGTACAATTTTGGCAATCATGCGGGTTCCAATGGAGGCTTGCGGGAAGGCAAAGGCACTTCATTCGAGGGCGGGCTGCGCGTGCCCTGCATCATGCGCTGGAAAGGGCGACTGCCCGAAGGCGTGGTGTGCAATCAATTGAGTTCGACCATTGATGTGTTGCCGACCATTGCAGATCTGTGCAAAATTCCTCAACCTGCCAAAAGGATCGATGGGCGGAGTATGTTGCCAATTTTGGAAGGCAATCTGGAGTACGAGGTGCGCAAAAACTTTTACTACTATTACCGCCGCAACGACTTGCATGCGGTGCGCAGCGGGCATTGGAAGCTGATCTTGCCGCACAAGGGCCGCTCCTACCTCAATCAAATGCCTGGTGAAAATGGTTTCCCCGGAGCATCACCTGAAGATATTTCCTTTCCGATGGCACTTTATGATTTGCGGCGCGATCCGGGCGAGGCTTACGATGTGCAAGCCAAGTACCCGGAGGTGCTGAAGGCGCTGTTAAAAGTAGCAGAGGAGGCCCGGGCTGACTTGGGGGACGACATCACTCAGCGGCCACGGACGAATGCACGGCCTAGCGGCACAGTGGAATAGTTTATACTTTCGAAACAATCGTCATTCCGAATTTTTTCATAAACACTACGAAAGCATTTTTTTATCACAAAGGAAAAAAAGAGGACACAAAGGACACAAAGCGAAGCGTCGTCTACGTCTAACTTTGTGTCCTTTGTGCTTCTTTGTGGTTTCTTTGTGAAAATTATGTCGCTTTGGAATTATGTTGAAAATTCGGGATGGCTCATGTTTGGTCTCTTAACCCTTTGAGCGCAGTCCCAGTCGATTCCCTTCCGTATCCAACAACACCGCCATGTACCCTTGCTCCGGCGAAATTTGCCGTTTTTCAATCAAAATTTCACCACCCGCAGGAGCCACTTTTTCCAAAATGCTGCTCAAGTCGGGATTGGCATTCAAGTAGACCAACACCCCATCCGTACTAGGTTTGTATACGCCCGAATACTGGCACAGTGCAAAACCACCAGTCGTAAAAATGGCCATTTTGAACTCGCCCATGTCGAGCAGTTGGGTTTTTTCTTCAAAGACCGTTTCGTAGAAAGTTTGTGCCCGTTGGATGTCGGTGGCTGGAATTTCAATCCAGGTTGGTTTCATGGTCGTTGGTTTTAGTGTGGGTAAAATTAACAAAAAAGCCCAAGTTGCCGATCCTAGCGCAACTTGGGCTTTAAGTATAATGAGTGTTTATTTACACGAAATCTTCTCCTTCTTTTTCCTCATCCGAGTTTTGCGAAGCGGGTGCATTGGGGTCAATCTTTTTGCGAATGATCATGTAGATGTACCCGAATGCAATGGCCGAAGCGACAAAACCGATTATCCAACCCACAACTGGCAAGTGGGATACCAAACGCAGGCCGAGGAACAGACCAACTGCAACCAGGGTGACACCTCCGCGGGTCCAGTTTTGATCTTTCAATTTACGCCATTCGTATGCGGCAATGACCGCTGGCAGCGCTACCGAAGTACTCATCATGGCACCATATACCCCCATTCCGATTACCCCAATCGGGATACCAATAACGGTGACAAAAGCTATACTGGCCAAAAATGGAATCCCAATCAGCAACATCGTGCCTAGTCCCAAAGCTGGCCCTGCATTTCGGGAAGCTTGTCCGGCATAACGGCTGAACATTTTATCTCCAAAGGCAATCAGCAGCAGGGTCATCAGCAATCCGCTGAACACCTGGAAGAAACCAATGCCACGTTTTACTTTGTGAGATACGTCGCCCAGTTTGTACTCCCAATCGGCCCAGTCAGGCTTTAGGGAAGTGTTATACGAGGCTTTGACCCCATCGGCGAGTTTGCCACTAAAACTTGGGCTGTGGCGTCCGGTCCAATATTTTACATTGCCACCAAAAAAAGCAGTCGAGCCTAAGATCAGTTTTTTTGCGGCGATTTCACTTTCGCCATTGATGTGGCCATTGATTTCAATGAACTCGGCTTTGGCTTCGATTCCGCCTTCCACATTGCCATTGAGGTACAATTTGCCACCAGCGATGTGAACTTTGCCGAGCACATTTCCATTGAGTCTGACTTCGCCACCAGCGACAATCAAATCGCCGCCGATGCTTACACCCTCGTCAATGGTGATTTCGCCACCCGTTACGGTAAGGTCGCCTTTTACGTTTTGGGTCACTCGTACTTCGCCACCCAAGATGCGTACATCGCCTTCACTTTGGCCGTTCAATCGGATCTCGCCACCCGCCAGCAATACATCCTGCTGGGTAGTACCATTGACGCGGATTTTTCCACCCGCGCTGACCAAATCGCCATTGACCTTGGCGTTGATGTTCACATCGCCTGCAGCGACGTATACGTTGTTGGGTGCATCTTTGGAAAGGGTAACTGATTTACCCGTTTTTACATCTGATGCTCCGGCGATTCCTACATTGAGCAGCAGGAAGCTAATGAGTAAGGTGCCCGTTTTTTTCATTCTTCAAAAATTGTGTCGGTGATGACTTACAAGTCGGTTATATGTCGGGCAAGTTGTTATCAAATCGTTAAGATGTCCAGTTTTTTCTCTGAAGGTGGGGATTTTATCGACGGTGGGATCATTCTTCTACCTGCGGCAAAGGAAATCTATCTGTAATGAGTTCTAAATCTTTACCAATCATTGAGATTAGTTGTTCGGCTAGCTTCCAGACTTGAGTACTTCCTGCTTTCTATTGGCACTACTTTTACTCGAGAAGAAATGCCATCAAAAAATCGAAAGTAATCGGGTTCTCGGTTTTGCCCTTCGCATACGATGATGAAATAAAATGCATCCCGGAAAGCCTCCTTTTTTTCGTAACTGAATTTATTGGGCTTCGGCATACTTGTCCCATTTTAAATCTTGAAGATTGCTCAAAAACGGAATTGCGCCATATCTGCCATTCAGGTAACCTTTGCGAATATCTTTGGTATGGTGTTCTTTGAATTCGCTCAGAACGTAAAGTTCAGTCGATCCATTAGGTTTTTTTTCTGCAAACCAGATTTCATCTGGACGGAAAATATCCTGATCGAGCAAATTTGATTCATGGGTAGTAAAAATTAATTGCCCTTTGGTTGTCTCATCCTGTGAAAATTTTCGAACCAATTCCTTAATGAGCAAAGGATGAATGCTGCGCTCGATTTCATCAATAATGTATACCTTTCTGCTATTGACAATGGAATACAAGGCAGGGATATAATCTAGAAGTCTTCTTGTCCCATCTGACTCTTCTTTGGCCGAAAAATGCGTAATACCACCATCTTCATCATGTAAAAAATACAAACGTTTTGCTACAACTTGTCTGTCTTTTAATGCAACTAATACAATTTCTTTATCATTGCGAATGATTTTTATCGTCTCTGGGTTGGCTTTTAATTCAGCGCTTATCCTGTCTATTTTCTCTTTGTCATCTTCGCCAAAAAAATCTTCTATAGGCAAGGTTTCTATTTTGATTTCCTTCACTCCAGTGTTAAAAGATTTCATAATATCTAAAGCAAATGTGCAAAAGATTTCATCCGTTTCTATCAAAAGAATTAGGTTACTCGGTTTTGTGGAAGGAGAAAGTATAACCAGATCACTATCGAACCAGTCAAAGACCTTCATAAAGGGATCAAAAACTGGATTATTTCGATTCCTGAGATAATACAGAACAGGTTTATCTCGCTCTAAGACTTCATTTTGTAAAAATTGAGGAAAAAGAGCAGCCTCTTTATCCTGCATTACTTGCTCATTAAATGAAACTAACAACTGCTTAGTGTCTGCATTGTCGGTACGCAAGAATAAATTTTTGTCTTCTTTTTTTCCTAAACCAGAGATTTGAAGTTCTTCCTCAACTACAATGCCTTGGTTGATTGTGATGCCATAATAATACGGTACCTCATCTTTTATAAACTCTACACCCAAATAGATGTCTTTTTTTCGACCATCACTATCAAATTTAAATGTTTCCGTAATGAGTTCAATCGGAAGCTTTCCTTCAGTCAGGAATTTTTTCAAAACCGATAATGATTTAATTAAATTGCTCTTGCCAGCTCCATTCGCGCCATACATGGCGTTTAACTTAAGCACGGATAATCCTGCGGTATTGTATAAATGATGTGGCATGCGGGTGCTTCGTCCAGGAAGCATATTAAACTCTGTGTAATCCTTGAAGGAGAATAAGTTTTTGACAATGACCCGAATTAGCATCTCGTGAAATTTTCACGCAAAATAGGCAAAAAAATTATTTGATTCAAGTTTTTTATTGGCATTTCAGGAGAGTGTCGTGAAAAAATCACGAAATATTCTTATTTACTCACCCCCTGCCTCCACAATCGACGTCTTCACCCCCAAGTGAATGATCCGACTCCCCGTCGGATTAATCGGGTCCACACTTTTGCCAATGATGATGCCGTCTTCGGGTGCGTGGTATTCTCGGTTGAGTTTGCCAAAGATGCTGCGGACTTCGGCGACGAGTTGTCCCTTTTTGACCTCCTCACATACCCGAGGAATCACCTGCAAGATTCCCCCTTCGTCGGTATGCATCCAGTAGGAGCGTTGGCAGAGCACAATCGGGGCGCTCGACACTATGATTTCCCCCTTCAACATATTGAGGTAGTAGATGACGTTGTTGATGCCTTGTAGGGCGTCTTCGATCACTTCGAATTGGAAAACGTGGGGGTCGCGCAACTCCAGGGTGATGGCCTGAATGCCCAGTGAACTCGCTGCACCACGGAAGGTACCGTCATTGGGTTTGTTGTGCAGAATGATTTCCGGGTTTTGCAGACGTGCCATCCAGGCAGTGATCTCCGAGTTCATATCGGCGCGGATGTACCAGGAGTTGACCCGCCCAAAACTGGCGGTGTGTAAATCAATCAGGTAGTCAAAGTTTTTGAGGATGCGCTCTACAATGCGGTTGATGTATACCTCACTGACGTTGCCATCGGGTTTCCCTGGGGCAATGCGGTTCAGGTCAGCACCATCGTTGAAGCGGCGGGTCTCGCGCAGTAGCCCCGGTACATTCATGACCAGTACCCCGACAATCGTTCCATGTAATTTATTCACATCAATGGTGCGAAACAAACGTTGAATCACCGGGATACCATTCAGTTCATTGCCGTGAATCGCAGCAGTGAGGCCCAATACTGGCCCATCGTGTTTGCCGCGTGCGACCAAGATCGGCAGCAACACGGGCTCGCCAATTCCATTGTCACTAAGGTGCAGCCAATATTCGCCGATGGTTCCTGGAGCGGTGGTGCCCAAATCCAATTGGGTGATGCCTTGACCAGCCAAACCCTTCAATTGCAGCATAGGGTAAATCGTTGTAAATAATAAAAAGTGAATTGTAAGTATAACAAAAAAAAATGACCTCCCAAATGGAAGGTCACGAATTACACTCACTAGTTTATGAAACTTAAGCCGACTAAAATCATATTGTATGAAAGAATAACATCCGAAGTCTGGAAAAATTGCCTGTATGATACTTAAATTTTTCCTAAAATGCTAGCATAACTGCTAAGAAAATGTGAAATCGGTAGTATTTCTCTCAAAAAATTAAAAACTTACAACTATATAGACTCAACGAGGGCCAATTTGGTTGTTTGGATTTGAAAATTTAGCTTTTTTTTAACCACATTTTAATCCAGAACCAAGGTTTGACCAATTTTTCGCGCAAATCGAAGTCAGTGTACATCGCCGAAAAATACTCCAGGATCTTTCGGTTGCCTTCGATGATATTTGATACGAAATTTAGGAGCAAAGGGTTACTAGCAATCTGCTGTATTTTGTAACTGAGTTTCATTTCGGAGCCCAAAACTCTTTGAATACGAGTGTCATACGCAATTAAAAAGTTTTTAGAAAAATTTTTCTCCTGTAAACAAATTACCGCTTGCTCCGCTGCAATGAAGCCACTGTAAAAGGCATTGCCGATGCCCTCTCCGGTAAGTGGATCAATGAGGTGCCCGGCATCACCCACCAACATAAAATGATCGCCTGAAATGCTGCGGGTTTTCGATCCCAGTGGCAGGCCATAACCTTCAAATTTGCCAATCAGTTCAGCATTTTTGAAGCGCGGACTGATCGTTGGATCTTCTGCAATAATGCGGGTGAGTTCTTCCCTGAGGTTTACCCCGCGCCGTTTGACGATATCGCTGCGCATGCCGATGCCTACATTGGTTTCACCATTGGGTAAGGCAAAAATCCAGAAATATCCAGGGGTAACCGTTTTGATGAAATGCAACTCGATGAAATTGTCGACGGGAATCTCATTTACGTTGCGGAAATAAGCGCGTACCGCTGCAGCGTAGTGCTTCGGGTCTTTTTCCAGGCCCGCGTATTGTCGACTGAAGGGTGAATGAGCTCCAGAGGCATCAATCAAAAGCTGGCAGTCGATGTGGATGTCTTTGAGCTTGCTGTGCAGGCGGAATCCCTGCTCGGTCCGCTCGTAGTTGTCGATGGGCGTTTCCAATAAAAGTTGGATGTTGTCCCGGCGTTTCACTTCCTCAATCAAAAAATTATCGAATTCCAAACGTTTGCAAACGTATCCGGGGGCCATTTTTTCATTGCGGACGTATCCGGGTTTAAATGGGATGTCCAGTTTTTTGCGATTGGGTGCTACAAAACGCACGCCCCACACATCGGTTTGAATGGGTTCGCCGTGAAAGCGCTGCATGATCTCGGGATCAAGGCGATTGAGCAAGGTGGTCACTTTGCCACTGATGGCATCACCACAGATTTTATCGCGGGGAAAAGAGGCCTTATCGACCAATATACAGGGAATGCCCAGGTAGCTTAATTTCAGGGCGGTTGCCACCCCTCCGGGGCCGGCGCCCATGATGCAGACATCTGTTTTGAGATTCAAGGCGGTATAATTTGCCGTAATATCGGGAAAAGGTTCCAGGGTTCCAAGGTTCCAGTGGCCCTTAGTTCCAGGGTTATTCGGAAACCCAAGCTTGGAACCTTTTAGAAACAGTTACGGCGCTTGGAGGACAAGCCTCCCGCGCCGATAACTTACCAACCATTATGAATCAATAGCTACTATAAATTCTTCCGAAAGCGAAATTAAGCCGCTTTCTTTGTTTCTTTTTTAGCTGCCTTGAAAGCCTTTTTCAAGGTCTTGCGCTCAACTTTAGCTGTTTTTAAGTTGCTTCCCAGGCTTGCTTTTGCTTTGCCCTTGCCTTCCTTTTTCTTCAGCTTTTTGAACGCCTTTTTCAACTCATCCACTTTTTCAATCGCTGCAACCCATTGTTTTTTCAGCGCCTTGATTTTTTGCTTAATGGATTCGAGTTTTGTGTTGGCCGCAACAGTCGTTTTTGCCTTCTCTTTCTTAGATTCCGCTTTTGCATTAATTGCATCCGGAGTTGGCGAAACAGGTTCAGTTGCTTTTGCTTTTGCCTTGGTTGAAGCTCCAGCTTTAGGGCTACTTACTTTTGCAACAGGTTTTTTGGCTTCTTTTGGTTTGGTAGAAGCACCCTTTTTGCGTTCAGGACTAACATTATTTGCTTGGGTATCCTGAGTGGGTTCCATTACCGATTTCTTTCCCATCAAAAATAAAATTTTACAAAGAATTAAACAATAGTTTACATTAAATTAACACAAAGGTAAATGGAATAATTGAATTAGTAAATAGCCCATGAAAAACTTAACATTGGAATTCAGGGCTTTACTGTACCAGCAGCTTGTTGTACCAAATTCCTTGTGCAGAAAGCAGTTGTACCGAATAGATCCCTTTAGCCAATCCCCGCAGAGGAATATCCATGTAGGAATTGTTGATGTTGCTGCGGAAAATAATTTGCCCCTGTAGATTTGATACCACTATCTGTCCTGAATTGGGCAAGCCCTCCAGGCGGGTGAACTCCCGGGCGGGATTGGGGTACATGCGCACTTGCAAGGTGGGTAAATCCCGCGTACCTGTGGCAATTTGAGCCTGCACCCCAGAAAAGAAAATCACTGCCTGCAGTACAGCAGGTTGTACACATTGACCATGATTGGCGTTGCTTTGGACGTCGGCTGCTTTTACGTCTTTAGCGCCTCGCAATTGCATAATCGAATCCGCCAAGACACTATTCCGGTAGGTCACCTGGTCATCGGCTTTGCAATAAAACATCCGGGTAGGTGCCTTTGGCGCCCAATCGTATACATCATTGTCCCGCATGGCCAACAAGAAAGGGTGATTCGGGTTCTTGGAAATATTCTCCAACAAACTATCCTGAAACATCAAGCGAGAAATGGGTTTGCCGTGGCGTTTGCTCAAGGTATCGATCAACCTTTGATTGAGGTCAGACAATCCAATTTCATGTCGATAAAACTGCATAGCCATATCCGCATAGGGCTGTTTGAGCAATTTTTCAATCTTGTCATGTATCTTGTACATCTGGTTGTACGACAGTGCGACCCAGGCTGAGTAGCCTACATAATTATAAGGTTCATCACTGGTTAAACGTTTGAAAGTTTCGCCGGAAATGCTGTAAGGCCCAGACAAGTGAGCAGCAGCACTCACAGGGAAAATTTTACTGTAATTGCGTTCCAATTCCCGATGCAAGGCCATTGAAGCATGTCCCCCTTGGGAATAACCCGTCAAAAAAAGTTGCCCGTTGAGCGGGAATTTCAGTTTTTCGGCAAACTCTTGGGCGGCATACAGCAAGTCGATGGCAGCGCTGGCCTCGGTGGCGGCATGCACATAGGGATGGAAGCCCCTCGATTCTCCGAGTCCCAAATAATCCGGGGCGATGGCAACATACCCCAAAGCTGCACCCACTCCAGCCAATTCCCAGCCACCTCGGCGCTCGGAAGGCACATCAGTGGGGCCGTTTACGGTACCATGTTGGTAACAGAGCAGCGGCAGGGCTTTGTTTTCCACATCAGGAAACACCACCAATCCGGTGGCAGTATCTGGCTTGCCGTCGATCCCGGTAGTGAGGTACCAAACTTTGTAGGTAGTGATGCTGTACTGCACAAAGGGGCCGTAAGTCAGTGCCAATTCGTTTTTGGTGATGGCACCCATGGGGCGGGTTTTGATCAGGCGATTTTGGGCTTGTGTCACGGTGGTCAGAAGCAGGACACCAAAGATCAGGTTTAAAATGAGTAATGTTTTTTTCATGGGCTTCATGAATTTAGTTGTTGATGAAAAATGGATTTTTCAGCAGAAAAATCCAATGTGGGATACTTATTTTCCAAGGTTGCAAGATACTGCAGTTGTTGTTGTAAAAATGTTTGATGAGTGACACTATCGGGATGTAGTGGCCGATGGTGTACTGCCCGATGTAATTTTTCCAGCTCCTGAATTTGTATTTGGGTTGTTGTATCGAAAAATGCGTTTTGGAAATAATCCCAAATGTAATCAGTAGCCTGGGGATTAGGGTGCGCCAAGTCTTCGGCATAAAAACGATAATCCCGCAGGTCGTCCACCAGTAGTTCATAAGCTGGGAAATAATGAACTTGGTCAAAAGAACGACACAATTGCTCCGTAGCTAACAGCAGCGTGGCCTTGCTGCGAGCATTCTCTACGATGCCCTCTCGCAGATAGCGCACAGGGCTGACGGTGATGATCACTTTTAACTTGGGATGTACCTCGAAACACGCTTCAAGAGCCGTGCCGAGTACCTCCACCGTTTCGGCCATGTCCATCCTTCGCCGCTGAAAATTATGCCCGGGCAGCTTGTGACAGTTGGAGACAACGCGTTTTTCTGCCAAATGATCCCACACATTCGCCGTACCCAAGGTCAAAATCAATACACTCGCTTTTTGGAATTGAGCATGTGCAGCGTGCTGGGCAACGTCTATTCCAGCAAGGGTTTGAACTGAAGCGGGGGCCGAAAAACTGCCATGGTGGTCAAAACTATGCCAAAGCCCTTGGTATTCAAATAAGTCACCTACTTGGTAGGCTTTGGGCTGGAGCGATCTGCTCAAACTCAGCGCAACAGCGTAAGGATTAAACGCAATACCTAGAGGATTGTAAAAACTCGAAAATTTACGCGCTGCCAAGCGTTGACCCATTTGTTCCACAAAACAAGAACCAATGCCCAGAAAGTGATCGGCATGGCTCAAGTGAAAAGGATAAACAAGAGGAGGCAAAACGCTCCGAAAATGCTCCATTTTACTGCATTTGGTGGCTCCTGCGAATGAATTCGAAGGTTTTTTGCCAATTGAATCAACAATTTTATTCAATTTATCGTAAATTTCCTCGCCAAAATCATTGATTTACCGCTAATGAGTCTATTTGATCGACTGTTCAGAGCTTCCAATACAGGTGTTTCCACAACTCAATTGGACATAAAGTTTGGCCGCTATACGGATTCTTACAAAACTCCGCTGAATTATCAGGCCTGGGAACAGTCACTGGCATTGTTTGAAGAAGCCAAATACCTGGATGCCTACCGCGCTTTTTTTCAGTACCTGCGCGACGAGCGCGAAGACAATGTCCGTTGGTGGACTGAGGACGGAATTCTGTATTTTGAATTGTATCAAGGGTCAAGAAAAATAACCGGTTACGCCAACGAAGCAAAATTTCAGGCTGAATCCAGAATCGCTTACTCGGAAGCGCTGAATGTTGGGTTTATGCGGCGGCTCATCGAGCGCAATTTTATCTTACAATTCAGCCGCTTTGCCCTCGATCCCGACAACAACCTGACGATCCTTTTTGATACACCTAAAGTAGATGCTTCGCCCCACAAGTTGTACATCGCCCTGCGCGAGCTGGCCATCAATGCAGACAAGCAGGATGATTTGCTGCTTGATGAGTTTAAAATGCTGCAAGCAGTAGAAGCAGATCACTTGAAGGAAATTCCACTCCTTGAAAAAGAAGCCAAGTATAAATTCATCCAGGAAGCAATTACCTCCACGCTTCGCGAAGTGCTGGAAGGACCCCTCAACCGCGAACAGTACCCCGGAGCCATTGCTTATTTGTTGTTGAACCTCGTGTTTAAACTCGACTACTTGGTCAAGCCCGAAGGGTACATGATGGAGGAATTGGAACGCATCCAACGGCAATATTTTACCAAAGACAACAAATCAAATATTGATAAGAACCTTCTTTTGGCCAAAGACCTGCAAAAATTGTCGGAACGCCCCAAGGAGGAATTGTTCAAAGAAATGTACCGGGTGCGCAGCACTTTTGGCATCACCACTCCAGTTACGCATGACAAACTCGTAGCGCTCATCGATACGGAATTGCCTCAAATGGATTGGTACTGTGAAAATGGTTACCTTTCCGTAGCCTTGTCTATTACGGGGTATATTGTCAGTTCGGGCTTGTTCAACTATGCCTTGCCAAAACCCGATCGCGATTTGCTCTACCTTTACATGCAGATCACTGAAGGAGAATATTTCCGTTCCTTGGGCTTCAAAAACGATTTCATCGACCCCAGCACTGGAACCCTCAATCGCCGCGCCATCAAGAGGGCCATTGAGGACATTGTAGAAGACAACAAAGCGCTCTTTCCACGGCTTAACCCTCGTGTGAATGAAGTGGACTTTAGTACCTTGGCTAAATTTTGCCGGACGTACCTCTTAATGATCAAAGGTTTAGAATTGAATTGATTCACCCACACTTGTGCATTCGACTCAAAACAGTTAACTTGGATCGTGTTTAACCTTTAATCATGACCACAACTCAACCAATCCGTAGAAAAATATCGGTAGCCGATTACCACCGCATGGCCGACGCAGGTATCCTGACCGAAGACGACCGGGTTGAGCTTTTGAATGGCGAAATAATAGAAATGAGCCCAATTGGCCCTACCCACACTGCTCACGTTAAAGGAATCAATCGAATCTTGTCAAGATTGCTAGAAGGTTTAGCTGTAGTTGGGGTGCAAGATCCCATTTTGTTGAACGATTCGTCCGAACCCATTCCAGATATTTCCATTCTCCGTTGGAGAGCCGATGACTATTTGGAGGCTCACCCGACGCCACAGGACGTTTTACTGGTTATCGAAGTTGCCGATAGCTCCGTGACCTTGGATCGAGAGGCGAAACTGCCCATTTATGCCAAAGCAGGTATTGCGGAATATTGGATTGTCAACATTCCAGGCAAAAAGGTGGAAGTTTACCGCACGCCTACCAACGATTATTACCGCGATGTTTTGATCTGTACTTCGGGCGATTTGATCGACCTCAAACCTTTTAATTTACAAGTCCAAGTTTCTTCCTTGCTAAAGTAAGTGGCTTATTGTCCCATCGCCTTTTCCCAACGCAACTTAGCTACCAAGTAGTTGTACCAGGCACTCAGCGCATTGTTTTCAGCCTCGCGCAAGGAAAATTCCGTATTCAACAAGTCTGCAAAAAGTAGATTTCCGCCCACATACCGCTCCTTTTCCAGTTCTACAATTTTACGCGCTGTGGTCAGGTTTTGCTGGGCACTTTGCCATTGTACGACCGCATTTTGCAGCGCAGTTTGGTTGGAGGCCACTTCGTAGCCAATGTCCTGGCGAATGCGCTCGATGGTTTGTTGGCTGACCTGATTTTGCAATTTCAACACTTCCAGGTTTTTTTGTTTGAGGTTGCCATCAAACAAAGTAAAGTTGGTCTGCAACCCAATGTATACCGCAGGGAACCACTTTTCCCAAACTGCAAAATTGTTGCTCAAATGTTGCACTGATCCATTGGCAATGGCACTCAGGTTGGGGCGATACTGTTCCTTGAGGCGCTGCTGATCGAGGAGATTGATGGCCAGGCGTTGTTCTTCTTCTTTGAGCTCCCAACGCTGACCCGTGCTGGTAGCTGGGTTCGCCGTCAGATCATTTGTTGGCGGCGCGATGCTGCCTACCTCCAAAGGTGTGTCCAAAGGCAGACCTACGCGGTAGGCCAGGTTTTGGCGGCTCAGGCTGAGGTTGTTTTTAGCTTGATCCCGCGAGGCGCGACTATTGTCCCTCTCCAGTTGACTCCGCTGCACTTCAAT
>JAIYAV010000369.1 GCA_027488855.1 Saprospiraceae bacterium | reverse complement strand
GGCCAAAGTACCCTGAAAGGAAGATGCGGTTTTTGTCATCCAGCCGGTAATTGGCCTTGGCATTCAGGTCGTAGAAATACAAACTATTGCCTTTAAAGTCTTCACTGGCTTGCAAAAATACATCAGCATATGTTCGCCTGCCTGAAATTAAAAAGGACGATTTTTCCTTTTGAATAGGCCCTTCTACACTCAAGCGGCTACTGATCAGACCAATGCCTCCCGACACGTTGTAGTTTTGGTCATTGCCATCTTTCATTTTGACGTCCAGTACCGAGGCCAGGCGCCCGCCGTATTGCGCAGGGCTATTCCCTTTGATGATGGTGGCGTCTTTGATGGCGTCACTATTGAATGTGCTGAAAAAACCCAACAGGTGGGAGGCATTGTACACCGGAGCTTCGTCCAGCAAGATCAGGTTTTGGTCTGCCGCACCACCGCGAACGAAAAACCCACTGTTCCCTTCGCCAGCAGATTTGATCCCTGGCAGCAGCTGTAAGGTTTTTAGCACGTCTTTTTCGCCAAAAAGCACTGGGACCTTGGAAATCTCTTTAATGTCCAGCTTTTCGGTGCCCATGGTGGTTCTGCTCAGGTTGTCGTCTTCCTTGGTGGCACTTACGGTCACCTCTTCCAAGTTTGTACCAAATTCCAGTTTCCACTCTATGCTTTGGTTTTTGTCCAGTTTGATGGTTTGCACCACCTCTGCATACCCCACATAAGAAGAGGAAAAAGTATAAGTCCCCGCAGGTAGCGTGATGGAATAAAAGCCATATTCGTTGGCGGAAGCTCCTGTGCCTGGCAATTCTTTGACCAGGATACTCGCACCAATTAGTTCCTCTCCACTCGCTTTGTCGCGAACATGGCCACTGATCGTAAATTTTTGTTGTGCATTTGCCGCGGTAACCATACCCAGCAACAAAATCACCAACAACGTTTTAATTTTTTCCATTGATTAAATTTTATGCATAGCAATAGCCCTGAAAAGCACGGTTCATCATGCTTCCATCAAAGTGCACAAGTGCACGCCGAAAGGGCGAGGTTTACATTTTTAAGGGAGAGGGAAATGAGTAAATGGGGCAAGTTGTTTGGCCGAAGCAAACATTAGTTGACTTTAAATATTATACGCAAAATCAACCGTTGATATTGTCAACTATTTAGTCAAAAAAAATCATTTGTCTGCATTCGCCTTAATTTTGGCTAAAACCCGCAGAAAAGTATCCAGGTCTGCGGAGTTGATTCCATCCATGAGTTCCTGGCCTACTTCAAGGTCAATCTTGGTAAAATCCTGGTGCAATTCGGCCCCTTTTTTGGTCACTACCAGGTTTTTTTTCCTGCGGTCAATTTGGTCTGCCACCCTAACCACGTACTTGTTTTCTTCCAAAAAATCAATCTGGCGAAGGATTGCAGACTTGTCTTTGCCTGTAAAATCTGCTACATCTTGCTGAATGAGTTCATTGTTGGTGTTCAAAAAATGCAGGATGGCCATCTGTTCCATGGTGATGGAAAAGCCATGCTCGCGCAGTCTGGTCATTAATTTTTTGGCAATTGACCGCACCGTTTCTGCTACGATAAACCCGAAAGGTTGCTCATTCATCTGCTTTGAATTTTCATGATGCAAAGGTTATCGAATTAGTTGATATTGTCAACCTTTTTTTATTTTTTTTTTTGAGTACAACCAATTCACACTTGGCTTTACTCTTTAAAGAAAATGCATTGGGCTTTCTTCGCTCAATTTTCAACCCTCTCCATACAACAGATATAGTTCAAGATTTAGGATGTCCTAATTCTTTGCCATGTCTATAGGAAGAACTGAACGAGGTCTAGTGATCCTATTTCAGCTTCTCTCAATTGTAACCTTATTTGCAAAAACAGTGAGTAGTTTTTTATAGATCCTGGGGTTAAGGGCTCTTCTAACAGCAGATCAGCCCTACCAGGTTTTTTTATCCTGTATTTTTTCACCATAAACCATATAACCATGAAAATTTTGGCAATGTATTTACTGATCATGGGCTTGGGCGCATGGTCGCTTCAGGCGCAACCTCAACTGCCGGATCCAACCGAAACAGCACAGAAACAGACAGACAGAATGACCAAAGAATTGAAACTGAATGCCCAACAGAGCGACGAAGTAGCGAAGATCAATTTAAAGTACGCTCAAGAGCAACAAAAAGCCATGCAAGAATTGATGCAAACCCGGAATTTTGCAGGCATGCAAAATAAAATGGAAAGTATGCACACGGCTAAAGATGAGGAGGTAAAAGTCTTGCTGAATGAAGACCAAAAAAAGAAGTGGAAAAAACTGAGCAAAAAAATGAAAAATGAAATGCGCCCAGCAGGTGGCCCATCAGCAATGATGATGAATTGAGCTATCTGATTTCCACCTTGGATAGGTTATGAGGAACGGAATGGATTCCGTTTTCCTTCGGCAAATGACGATGGCATCGCGAGGGAGCGGTGTCATCGTTTTGGGGGGTAACCGATTGTTGGTTAAGGGGATTTAGTCAGTATGGTGCTTGACAAGGATTTCAAAGAGTTTATACCATCGTTAAACGAGAACGAGGTTAGGGATTTGGTTTCTAAAGAAAGCCTAAAATGTTGTATTTTCCAGAGTATTGTGCATGCTTGTGAGTCCGAGACGCGGAAATAATGGGGACAAATCTGGATACATTGTTCCAGCGACAGTCCAATGTTTTTGGTTGGCTTCAGAGACTTAGACTAGCGTTTTTTTTGCAAAATTCCGAAAAAATCCTCGCTTCGCTCGCTTCTTTTTCTGAACTTCGCAAAGCCACAGTGCGTTGTGTGTCATTGTAAAACGACACTTAACAATTAACAAAGAAATAAACAAACTGATATTTCATGATGGAACTTAGACAATACAGTCTCGACTATGCAGACACATTTGCAAAGTTGCGCAACAACCCTAATGTTTTAGATAATGGTTACGACAAAACACCCAATCCATTTACAATAAAAGACGCTATAGATTTTATAAACATTCAACTTGACAAAAAACCTGCCGAAAGGTTTTTTATATTCTACAACAATGAATTGGCAGGGGAAATTGGAATTACTTTACAGGAGGACGTTCATAGGCTTTGTGCAGAAATTGGTTACTTTATAGCGGAGCCTTTTTGGGGTAAAGGTTTAGCAACAACCGCCATAGAGCAAATGACTGATTATACTTTTGCTACTTTTGACATAATAAGAATTGTAGCGGGTGTTTTTGACTTTAACAAAGCATCAATGAAAGCATTAGAAAAAAATGGTTACTATTTAGAAAGCATTAGAAAGAAATCTGTTATCAAAAATGGTCAAATTATTGATGATTACATTTGGGTAAAACTAAAAGATTGATGAAAATAACCCTGCCTTCGTTCAGCATCAAATGCCAAGAATGAAGGTAGGGTTGAACGGAATTTTGGGGAGCGGTACCATTATGAAGTAAGCATATTTCCGCGTTATGGGAGTCAGTTTGTTGACATTCTGTTCATAAAGTTTATTGCCAAAAACCTGCTTTCTTGAATTAGTTCAAGTGTTTCATCCAGCTACACCTCCTATTTTTATGCCATAAAATTTATAAAAAAAAAAAAAAAATACCTTGGCTACCAGCCGCAAGACTCCACTACCGAATACGCAAAGTATTACGATGAAACCGTTCAACCGGTGCCCGATTATGTGCAGTCTGCCTTGGAAAAATCGCCATTCCCTCAGGGCTCTCTCCCTGCTTTTTCACAAGCCAAAGACTTACAAAACGAAGGATACGCCGATATAGAGACTGGGTATACCTTTGAATCCGATGGGGCTGCCCATGTGGCGGTACTCACCAAAATGCCCAATGTAAGGCCCGAAATGTGGGATTGGTGGTTTGCCTGGCATGGTTGCAAGGACAATCGCTACAAACTATGGCATCCAAAATCACATTATAGCGCACAATGGGAAGACGGGCGCGATGACGTAGCCTATATCGGACGCAATTCCATCATCGCAGAAATGATTGGTGACGAATATACCCTGGGTGCAATTCAGTTCAAATCGCCCAGCGAATTTGGGTTTTCAGAAGAAGCCATCAGTGACTCCTCGAAAGTTGTTTACATCTGTGCAAAACTTGGCCACCATCAATTGCCAGTAGATTTTGGGTATTTGGTGCATCAGGTGCGTGCCGTAGCAGGTGGTGCTGAAATGCGCTCTCGTTTTTGGGTGGGCGGACGATACATTCACCTCAGAAAAGAAGGTGTTTTGGCGGATTTAGTGTCGAGTTTTGTACAAAAAATGCGGAAATTACCTAAAAACTTTGCGCACGATTTGGTCCAGCATTGTTCGGAAGAAATGTCACATTTAGCCAGTTTTTTGCCCGCAATTTATGCAGAGATGAACCCAAACGAAGGCAATTTGCGGGTTGAAGGGCGGGTGATTGAACGAACGGACAGCGATTTTGAGCCAACCATCATGGGCTCACTGTTCAATAAAATTGACCCCATTAAAAGACCTGCTAAAATCGTGGTCGCAAAATCCGTTCGGGATATTGTAGACACCCTAAAATATGCTAAGACGCAGGGCAAAAAAGTGACCGTTTGTTCGGGCGGCCACAGTTGGAGTGCCAATCATGTACGGGAGGACAGCATCATGATCATGATGAAAAACTTCAATCAATACGCCATAAATGCCCAAGAAATGACCGCAACGGCAGGGCCCGGGGTCGGAGGCAGCGATTTGATGAAAGCGCTCTACAAACACAACTTGTTCTTTCCTGCGGGGCATTGCAAAGGCGTGTGCATTGGCGGTTATTTGCTGCAAGGCGGCTATGGTTGGAACGGCAGAAAAACGGGCATTGCTTGCGAAAGTGTGATCGGCATCGACCTGGTAACGGCTGATGGCGCCTACATTCACGCCAATGCGCACCAAAATGCCGATATTTATTGGGCAGCGCGTGGTTCAGGCGGCGGATTTTTTGGGGTAGTGGTACGGTTTCATTTAAAACTGTTTGCGCTACCCAAATACAGAAGCATTATTGTTCACGATTTTTACATCAAGCACTTGGAAGATGTATACAATTGGGCTTATGAAGTAGGCCCAACGATTCCGAAAGCCGTTGAATTTCAAATGCTGATGAGCAATAAAATGCTCAACATTTTGGGGCCGGGTATAGAAGCCGTTGCGCCTATTTTTGCAGATACCAGAGATGAATACGAAGAGGCAATGGCCTTTATGAAAAATAGCCCCATTAAAAACAAAGCGGTCATTGCTACCCCTGCTTTCAATCCGGGTATTGATCAGCTGTACAAAACGGTGATGACCCACTACCCCGAAAATTACTATTGGGGCGTAGACAACATGTGGACACATGCACCCATTGAGGATTTGATGCCTTACATCAAGGAAATTGCCAAAACTTTGCCCCCAGCGCCTTCTCATTTTTTATGGTTAAATTGGCACCCTGGCAGCCTCAAAACGGATATGGTATACTCCAATGAAGATGCAATTTATCTGGCATTGTATGGCAACTGGAAAAATGCCGCCGATACGGCCAAATACGGCGATTGGGCGGTCAACATGATGCAGGAAATGAGCCATTTGAGTACGGGCATTCAATTGGCAGACGAAGGTTTGCACAAAAGAACTGCACCGTTTTTGTCTGACGCCAATTTGAAAAAAATACAAGCAATAAGGGCGGACAGAGACCCCAATGGATTATTCCACGAATGGCACAGCCGCCCCGAAGTTGATCAAAATGAACCAACTAATTGAAGAATTAAGCAAATCCAAAATCCCGAATGAAACCATTGAAAAAATAATGGGCTTGGGAAAATTGGTAAAGGTGAAAAGCCAAACCAAATTGGTGCGCCACAATCAAGTGTGTACCAAAGTGTATCTGGTTTTGAAAGGCGGTTTTGTGTGTCGGTTTATTGACGAAGCATTAGAAATTGAAAAAACCATCAACTTCTTTTTTCCCGATTTTCATCCGTTCATGACCTGTGTGGACAGTTTTTTTTCTGGTACAAAAACACAATGCGAAATCCGTTGCATCAGCAATGCAGAGGTCATCGAATTTGATAAAAAAGACATAGAAACCCTCATTTTTCAAGACCTGCAACTCCTTCAAATTTATCACGCACTAGTGATCACGGCCTTGCAGGAAATCAATGATTTTGAAATGAAAATCATTGCCTATTCATCGGAACGACTTTATCATTATTTGATTACAACTCACCCAATTATCATCCAGCAAGTGCCGGCCAAATACATCGCTGAATTTATGGGTATTTCGTCGGAATGGTTGAGCAAATTAAAGCATCGCATTTGATCTTTCTTGAAGTAGTTCAAGTGCTTCCCCAAAAGCCTCATTTTACTTTTGCCGTATCAATTTTAAACAGCATTTAAAATGGCAAACAAAAAGAATGTAGGCTATTCGCCTGAAGATTTTAAAAAGTCGTATGGCAAATATTACGACGAAACTATTGTTGAGCTTGCCCCGCAAGTGCAATATGCCTTAGAAAACACACCATTTCCAGCAGGTGCTTTGCCTCCATTTTCCGAAGCCAAGTACATGGAAGAAGAAGGTTACATCGATTTGGAGACAGGTTACACCAACGAAGCCGATGGCTCTATTCACGCAGCAATTGTTACTGCAATGCCTGGAGTAACTCCCGAAATGTGGGATTGGTGGTTTGGATGGCACGGTAGCCATGACAGTCGCTACAAATTATGGCATCCAAAAGGTCATGTAAGTGCCGTTTGGGAAGATGGTGAAACCGACATTTCTTACATTGGCAGAAACTCCGTTATTGAAGAATATATTGTTGATGAGTTTGCGGAAGGACTTATTCAATTCAAACAGCCTACCGAGTTTGGCTTCTCTTTTGATGCCATTAAAGACCCGTCAAAGGCTGTTTATATCTGTGCAAGAATTGGACATTCAAAATACCCAATAGACTATGGCTATTTGGTGCATCAGGTGCGTGCGGTAGAAGGCGGTTCAGAGATGCGGTCTCGCTTTTGGATGGGCGGACAATACATTCATATTAGAAGAGAAGGTATTTTGCCAAATTTGGCATCTTCATTTATCCAAAAAATGAAATTATTGTCTCCAGACTTTGGACGAAAAATAGTCATTCATTGTTCTGAAGAAATGACTCATTTAGCTGCATTTTTACCAAAATTGTATGCCGAAATGAATCAGACGATAGAAAAACTGAACGTAGAAGGCAGGGTAATTGAACGAACCGATGAAGATTTTGAAAGCGTGGTAATGGGTTCATTGTTCAATAAAACCGACCCAGGCAAAAGACCAATTAAGGTGGTAGAAGCCAAGTCAGTGCAGGATATTATTGAAACCATAAAATATGTCAAATCGCACGGTAAAAGCTAAATGTTTGTTCGGGTGGTCATAGTTTTAGTGCCAATCATTTACGAGACAATAGCATTTTGATTATGATGAAGCACTTCAATCAATTTGAAGTGAATGTGAACGAAATGACGGCAACCGCTGGGCCAGGTGTTGGCGGAAGTGTGTTGATGTTGGAATTGTATAAGCATAATCTTTTCTTCCCCGCTGGTCATTGTAAAGGTGTTTGCATTGGAGGTTATCTTTTGCAAGGCGGTTATGGTTGGAACGGCAGAAAATTGGGAATTGCTTGTGAGAGTGTGATTGGAATCGATTTAGTTACTGCCGATGGCGAATACGTCCATGCCAGCGAAAGCGAAAACGCCGATTTGTTTTGGGCGGCACGTGGTGCAGGTGGCGGTTTTTTTGGCGTAGTGGTTCGTTTCCATTTAAAGCTGTATCCGCTACCCAAATACAGAGCTATTATTGCCCATCAATTTTATATGAAACATCTGGAGGATGTGTACAGCTGGGCCTACGAAGTGGGACCTAGCATACCGAAAGCTGTAGAGTTTCAAATGTTGATGAGCAACAAAATGGCAGGAATATTTGGGCCAGGTATAGAGGCTGCTGCACCCATTTTTGCTGACACCAGAGACGAATTTGAAGAGGCAATGGCTTTTATGAAAAATAGCCCGATCAAAAGTAAAGCATTGATTGCTACGCCAGCGATTGACCCAGGTATCGATGCCTTGTACAAATTAGTGATGAGCCATTATCCAGAAAACCATCACTATGGTGTAGACAATATGTGGACACACGCTCCATTGGACGACTTAATGCCTTACATCAAAGAAATCGCAAGAACCTTGCCTCCTGCTCCTTCGCATATGCTTTGGCTCAATTGGCATCCTGGGCAAATACAATCCGATATGGCCTATTCAAATGAGGACAACATCTACATTGCCTTGTACACCATTTGGAAAAATGCTGCTGATACGTCAAAATATGGCGATTGGGCTGCATCGATGATGCATAAAATGAACCACATGAGTACCGGCATCCAATTAGCTGATGAAGGCTTGCACAAAAGAACTGCACCATTTTTATCTGATGCGAATTTGAAAAAAATTCAGCAAATAAGAGCAGACAGAGACCCGAAAGGCTTATTCCACGAATGGCATAGCCGACCAGAGATTAAATAATTAATTGTTCAACCATTCCTAAAGTCTGCGAAAGTCTTAGGTTCGCAGACTTTTTTTTACAACATCATGATACATTTTACAAAACCACAGGCTCGCCTTTTTTCTAACATTTCTGTTTCCATTGCCATGACTGTTGTGATGACAGGTGGGATGTTGTTGGTACATTCTGGTTATTGCGTTAATTTTTTCAAACTTTGGCTCAATGATTTTTTGGTGGGCTGTTGCATTGCCGTTCCTACTGGGTTATTGATTGTGCCAATTATATCAAAATGGGTTGACTTGCATACAGAGAATAAAAACACCAACTGACAACTCTGCCTGCCTCTAAAACAAGTCATCCATCGTCAAGATTTTTTCAACCAATCCGAGGCTATGCTTATTGTATTCCCGGCGAAATGTGGGGTCAAAACACCAGATTTCGCCCAACATTCAAAATATACCGGGCGAAATGTAGGTAAATAAACCTACATTTCGCCCGGTATAAGAATTTTTTCACATCTTAAACCAGTTGGGTCGGGAATAGGGAACAAACTGAATGTCGCTAAAATCATTGTAAGAGAGTGCTGATGCTGGACAAAAAAGAGTCGTAACGTACTGCGCATTTTGTATTGTTCCGAAAGTCGCGGAACTGGGTATCTTTAATCAATCTATTCATTGTCAAGTTGATAAAATTAAAAATTCCAGATGCTTGGAGCTTGAGTGCCCCGGGTTTATCTTTACTAGTCGGATACGATGAGTGCGCATATTTCAGCGTTAGCAGCAAAGCTATGAAGAAGATAACCGTCATATTTTCAATTATATTAGGGCTAACATTTTTTGGGTGTGACAAATCACAGACAAAAAATCAATTGACCACTGAAAGTCCTTTGACTCTTGACAAAAAAGTTTTAATTGACATCCAGAAAGTAGAAATTTCTGCCGACACTCTGTACAAACTTCTTGACAAATCAAATCAACTTGACACTTTTGAATTTAGTAATTGGGAACCTTTTTTGTTCATAAAGACTGGCAATATTTTGTCACAGACGGAGAACAATGCAATTCTTGTTAGTTGCCCAAACGACAGCACTTATAAAGTTGAACTTTATACCAAATTGGCTGGTGGTTGGACAAAAAATGACGAGATAGAATTGCTTGATGCATTTCCAATTCAATTTAATCTTGACTTTGAAGATTACAATTTTGATGGTCAAACCGACATGTATTTACAAATATCTGTTTCTAATGGTTATGCTTTATCACGAGGACATTTGTTGACAATTAATCCAAAAACTAAAAAAATACAGACACATCCTGAAGCAAAGGAATTAGCAAATATGCACTTGGACTCCAAAACAAAGACTGTAATTTCAGAAGATGTAGTTTGGAGTGTCGATTATGGTTTTCAAGGTGTTTGTGACCTAAAAAACAAATGGGTTAACGGAAAACTAAAAATTGTAAAAAGAGAATGCCCAAGCAAAAATCCGAGAGGAAATCAATAATAAGCTCAGCTGCTAACAACCGTTTTGCAAAAGCGGGGGTTTCGTGCTTCTACGACAGTGAAGTGCAAAATCCAAGCTTTGTGCATCTAATGAAGTTTAGTACTGAAAATCCCCGCCTTCGCAAAACGGCGAAACGTTAGTAGCAATTAAACCAAACACCACTCAAAAAGTCTAAACTGAAATAATTTTAAGAAACAATGAGACAGGCAGTATTAATCCTTACAATTTTAATTTCGCTTTTTTCGTGTAACAAAAGCGACAGTCCAACAACAACTGCTGACAAACCCAGCGAACAAAAAACAATAAACTTAACCATTGATGGAAATGCAAGAAGTTTCATTGTATATCTTCCTACAGGTCATAACAATGCAGGAAAAATGCCAATGATTTTTGCCATTCACGGAGGAAGCGGAACTCCAGAAGGAATGATCAACATTGCTAATTTCAAACCTATTGCAGACAAAGACAAAGTTGTTTTGGTTTATCCGGCAGGAATTCAAAAGAATTGGAACGATGGAAGGCCAACAGCACCAAATCAATTAGGAATTAACGATGTGAGTTTTTTCAATCAAATGTGTGATTATATGATTGCAAACAATTCTGTTGACGGAACAAAAATATATGCAACAGGAATTTCAAATGGTGGATTTATGTCTTCACGTTTAGGTTGTGAATTAAGTAATAGAATTGCTGCAATTGCAATTGATGCGGCTACAATGGAAGCAACCACTATTGCTCCTAGTTGTAATCCCGGCAGACCAGTTCCTGCAATATATATTCATGGAACAACAGACCCACTTGTACCTTTCGCAGGCGGACAAATGACCGCAGGAGGTACCGCAGGTGGTACCGTTTTATCTCATTTTCAAGCCATAGACAAATGGGTAAAAATTAATGGTTGTACCACAACACCAACCATAACTGACTTACCCGACATTGCAAATGACGGAACAACGATAAAACAAAGGGTTTATTCGGGAGGAAAGAACGGAAGCGAAGTAGTGAGTTACGTAATTTTGAATGGCGGACATACTTGGCCACAAGGTTATCAATATTTGAATGAAGCCATTATTGGAAAGACAAGTCAGGATATGAATGCTTGTGAAGTTATTTGGACATTTTTTAAAAGATTTGTAAAAGTTTAGGAGGGGTGAGCGGCGAAGCAGCCCACCCCTCCTAAACTTTTACGACAATGCTCAAAAATTGAAAGCCTAAACAATCGGATACCGAAACGTCGATACCAACTTCACCCTCTTCCCCGTACTCGCCGATTTCCGCGCCGCCTCAATCACTTCCAACACATGCAAAGCATGTTCCGCCTGGATGCGCGGCTCTCCACTCGCGCCCGCCATGAATTCCGAGATGACGGTAGCGCCCATTTGCCATACATAAGCGCCCGGATCGGGCACGTGACGCACGGTTTTTTCGTTCTCCAGTGTCGCCATATCCACCCCAAAAGGCGCCCAATCGTAGCCAATCAGGTTCATGTTGCCGCCGCTGCCCCAAATGGAGATGGTCGGTTTTTCCTGGCCTTTGCCCTCATGGCCATAGGGATCAAAGTAGTTGAATCCACACTGTACACTGGAGATAATGCCTTTGCCGTGATCCATGAGGACTACGGCATTGTCTTCGGCTATTACGTCGATTTCCCCTTTGTTGTCCGTCTTGCGTTTGGGGGTTACAATGCTGGTCATGGCGGTGATGTATTTAGCCGGGCCCAACAAACCCGTCAAAGTAGCCAGGTTGTATACGCCCAAATCTGGCAAACTGCCACCTCCTTTTTCATAAAAAAATGCCGACCAATGCGGCCCCAAATGCCCGTAATGCGCGTGTGCAGCGGCAACTCGACCCAGTCTGCCAGCCTGGATTTGTTGGGCCATGAAGGCAAATTGAGGACTATTGACCACCGCCGGGGCACCCCAAATGCGCAAGTTTTTGGATTTGGCCAGGTCGAGTAGTGCTTTCCCTTCGGCGTAAGTATTGGCCATCGGTTTTTCACTCCATACATTGCGATCAGCCAACAGGGCTTGTTTGTTGAGCCGACCGTGCTCCTGCATGTCGGTGAGGTTGAGCAGCAGGTCGAAGGGTTCACCGGCCAGCAGCTGGTCGATGTATGGATACCAATGTTTGATGCCGTATTGTTCGGCAGTTTTTTGCGCCCGCTCGGGAATGATGTCGCAGGTGCTGACCAATTCTACGTGGGGCGATTTGGAGATATGGGGCAGGTATTGGGTCGAGACGCTGCCACAGCCAATCACACTGACGCGCACTTTTTTGGCAGGTAGTGGGTTATTTGCTTGCAAAAGGTTGGGAGCAACTACACTAGCCGCGCCCAGAATCGCAGTTTGTTCAATAAACTGGCGACGGGATAATTTTTTAGTCTTGCTCATGATGCAGGTATTGAGTTGAGGGCAAAAACCATACATTACTGGACATTTAGCTCGAAGGGCATGAATTGCCTCCAGCTTTAGCTGGTGGATCGGGGCATCCCCTCAAAATGGGCTTTAGCCCTAATCTCAAATTAGCAATAGGGCTAAAGCCCAAAACCAGAGATCACTGCTTACCCACCAGCTAAAGCTGGAGGCAATTCATGCCTATTACTCAACGATAATACCATATTTTCCCAAAAGCCCAATGATATTTTGGCGAGAAAATTTTGCTTTTTTGATGCGGTTGAAGCTGGGGTCGATGGAGAAATTGTGCGCAGTACGCAGGTCAGCCCCTTCCAAAATGCTGTCTTCAAAAACGGCAGCATTCAGCTCACAGTTGTCAAAAACGGCATTGTTCAGGTCGGCCTCTACAAAATCCACCCCTTCCAGTTGGCAGTTTTTAAATACCGTGCCAGGAATTTTCAACTGATAAAAAGCGCTGTAATTCAAGGTGCAATCAGTAAAAGTGAAGGACAACAAAAAAGGATTGCAATAATCGAAATGTAAACCCAGCAATTTGCAGGCCTGAAACTCCACCTCACGAAAGGTACATTGATTCAACTTGGCCATGCTGAAATCACAATCGACAAAAGTGCATTGCACAAAGGTAAATTTGGATAAATCCACATTGGCAAATACACATTGGGAGAAGGTACAAGCTTCGTATTCGCCTAGTAACAAGGTCGTTTCGCTGAAATTTTCACCGGTAAATTCGATTTTGTGTTGGTACGTCTCATCCATAAGTTCTAGTCTAGTCCTAAAAGGTCAAGATACAAATCCATCATTTCTTCGGTCACTACTTCACCTCGGAAGTTTTGGGCGTATTCCAGTCCGGTTTTGATCATGTTGTGGCGATAGGCATCATCGCTCAAAATGCGTTCGATGCCAGCGGCGATTTCCGCAGGTTCTTCGGGATCAACCAACCAGGAAGCTGGCCCCGCAGCCTCGGGCAAGGAAGACACTTTGGAACTGATCACCGGAGTGCGGCTGAACAAAGCCTCAATCACCGGAATGCCAAAACCTTCCCAACGCGAAGGGTACAGGAAAATCCGGGCCTTTTGGAAAATGGACGGCAAGTCATCATTGCTGACCTGAGTGAAAATGACCCACTCGCTCAACCCCGCTTTTTGTAGAAATTCTAATACCTGAGTCTTGTATTCTTTGCCCTCGCCAATGACGACGAGCGGTATACGCATGCTCTGCGGCAATTGGGCCATGGCTTGGACAATGCCCAGCAGGTTTTTGCGCTCGGAGATGGTGCCCACGTAGAGCATAAACTCGGCGGGGAGCTGGTATTTGGCCAGAATGGGTTCGATCAACTTGGGCGATTTCTCCTGCATAAAACGCTCGTCGCAAGACTGGTAAATCACCTTGATTTTTTCGGGTGGAATGCCGTAAAAATGCACAATATCCGCCTTGGTGCTTTCGCTGATGGCCACAATGGCGTCGGCTTGTTGGCAGGCGTAATTGAATTTGAAGTCGTACATCTGGCGGTCAAAAAAGGGGTAATAATCCGGGCGGTGTTTGAACACCAAATCGTGAATGGTCACCACCGATTTGATGCGGGTGCTGTTGATGCCCAGGGGCAACTCATTGCTGAGGCCGTGATACAACTGGATTTTGTGACGCTTCAGCGCGTAACGAATGGAATAGCTACGCCACAAAAAGCGCTGGTATTTAGATGGGCTATAGGTCGCAAAGGAAGCACTGTTGGTAAAAAAGCGAGTATCCGGCTTCCGCTCAATACGGGGAGAAAAGAGGAAATAAGCCGGGTCGGGGTAATAATAGGACAAGTTTTTCAACAAGGTACGGCTGTAATTGCCTAAACCGGTGAAGTTGTTAAAAAGCCGTTTGGCATCGTAGCCGAAGCGCAGCATGTAATGGGTTGTTGGTTATAACCGATGAAGATAGTGGGTTCGGAGCTTAGTTTTGAGAAATCGCGGGAAATTATTTATTAGGACCTGGAAATGAACCCGTTTCTAAGTTGATGATTGAGAAAAAGAAACCTGCAGAAGAAGAAATTCAAAAAAACTTGAATTGCAAAGGCAAATCGATGAACTAAAAAAACGATGGCACCGCTCCCTTGCAGTGCCATCTTCATTTGCTGAAGGAAAACGGAGCCTACCCCGTTTTTAGCAAACTTAACCCTCTCTTGTATGTCTTAATGAATTGAAGATCAATCTAAAAAATGATCTCAATCACAATCCTCCTGCTCCGCATCCGGCGAAAAAGTCCACAAATCATCAAAGCGCCCACTGCCCGCCGTACCCGTAGTCACATAGCCCAGATTACCAAAGCTAAAAGTTATGGTAGTCGCACGAGCCGACCCACAATCGTCGCTGAGGGGAGTATGTTCCGTCCAGATATCCAGGGCCGGATCATAAGCCCAAATGTCGCCCAGATAATACCCACCGGTAGAGCCACCAAAGAAAAAGATGCGCTGGCCCAGCACAAAAGCACTGGCAGAAATGCGCGATTCCATATCCACTTGGTCATCATCATCGTCGTCATCCCGCAAACTTTCCACTTCCGCCCAGCTGTTTTGCTGTGGGTCAAAAGTGTAGAGGTTTTTCTGCGCTACGCCATTGCTGTTGCCAAAACCAACATAGGCTTTGCCATTAAAAACCACCGCAGTTGCCCCTTCTCGTTTGGAGCCGCCAAAATCGCGGATGGGCGTCCAGGTGTCGCTCTTGCCGTCATAACTCCACATGTCTACGAGGTAATTGTCATCGTAACCAGTGCCCACGTAAGCTTTGTCGCCGATCACAAAGGCAAGCGCGCCGCGCCGTGCACCGCCGGGGAAATCAGCGATTTTGCGCCAACTGCGAGTAGCAGGAGTGTATTCATAAAAATCGGCGAGGTAATCCTGGTCATTATCCCCCAAGCCAACGTAACCTTTGCCATTGAGGGCAAAAGCCACGGCCCCATTGCGTGCTGATCCCGGAAAACGGGCTTGGGCATCGGTGCTGAGACGCCCCAGATTGTCCCAAAACCCTTGGCTCGGGTTATAGGCCCAAAAATCACTCAAACGTTCGCCGTCCTCATCAAAGCCCAGGCCAACATAGGTGATGTCTCCGATGGTAAAACTAACGGCGGCATTGCGCCCAACCCCAGGGAAACCGGAATTGATCTGTTCCCAATCACCAAGGAGGTCTTCATCATCGTCACCGCCCAGATCACAACTCAATGTACCTAGTCCTAGTGAGAGCAGCAGGAGCAGCAGTGTGCCCCAGGAAAAACGAGTTAAAGTCGGTTGATAAAGCATTGTTGTTTATTTAATTACGGTGAAAATTACATGTAGTTTGATGGCATCTCTCGATAGCCTTTGACTGGGCAGCACCAAGCGCCCTACCTCGTTGAGGCCCGTGCTGAAAACTGGGGCGTACAACAAAATCCCGTCGTAGTCATCACCATCCTGATGGAGAATGTCGTGGATGTAGTCGGTGAGGTAGATGCGAAAATTGGAATTGCCCGTGAGGGGATTTACCGTGCGCCGCACGCTGACGGGGTTGACGCCACTGGCCCTCCAGTAGGTTTCCGCCAAAGTGTTTTTGTGCGTAGGGGAATACACGTAGATGTTTTCCAAAGGGGAAAAATCACTACCCTGGTAACTGGCCTTGAGGGGCTGAATGTCCAGGTAAGCCAGATTGACACTGATGTTGCGGTTTTGGCGGATGCTGCGCAGCGTGGGAAAATCCAGTTTGGTACAGATGCCCACCCCTGCCTGGATAAAGGTTTGATGACTACTTTGGGCCGAAGAAAGGGGGACACCTTGCTGAGCCAGTTTGCCAATTGCGGTTTTGCTGCGGTCGCTGGAAATGCGATTGAAGCGGCGCCCCGGTTTCAGCCTTATTTTTAACTCACCCGCTTCGTCCGTTTTTTGATTGTGGTAATACAAACGAACGTAGACACTGTCCGTGGGGAAACCCATTACCGATTGGCCTTCATTGTCACCTTCTTGCATGAGCGCGAGGCCATTCAACACGTTTTCCAGCAACAAATCATCTTGCCCTTTGGCTACCTTAAACAGCGATTGCCCCAATGCATCCGGCAATCGAATGTTGAATCGTTTGCTGCGCGTCGTGCGGGTATTGAAGCTGGCACGGCCAATTTTATTGAGGGTACCTGGTGCGGGAGAATCATTGAAATAGAAGGTTTCATCTTCCAGTTCGGTTTCTAGCGTGTATACGGCCAGCCTTTGCAGATGATCGATAGCCGGGTATTCATAATCTTGCCGCAAGGAGAGACTCAAGGAGTCGAAGCGCAAATCGTCGTCGTCATCAAGAGAAAAAACACCAAGTGTGTCGGTATTAAAAAAACATTGTGCGCTGATGTTGCCGAGGTACGGATCGGGATAAGCCCCGGCCAATAGACGAGTACCATTGGTGGTGTACAGAGAATCGAGCAACAAAGTGGCCGATTCAACACTCAGGCTATCAATTTCTTGCACCTGAGTGTTGTCTTCATCAATCAAATCCTCGCCGATGATGGTACTTTGTTGGCAGGCAGCAAAGCAAATGGCCAGGAAGGCAAAAAGTAGTAAGTCGGTTAAATTTCTCACATTCAATTATTTTTGTGATCAATACTAAGCATAGAATCTCCAGACTGGGCAGCGGGTCAAAGCTGTCAGGTTAGGTTACATACAGGCATAGCAATTCCGGGGGCTGGCAGGTCAATACCTACGCGCCGGGCATGGCAATACCAAATGACATTTTGGAGAGGGGTGGCGGACTAAAACAAGATCGCCGTATATTGAGCTTGTGAGAGAAAGCGTGTACTGGGGCGTTTGGGGGTAAAGATGTAGCGAAGGGCTACTCAGGTTGTATGGGGATTTGTCAGATGCATTACATTTTTTTTGTGGAGATAAGCTGAAAACATGAAAATAGTCTATTTGGTGCTGATTTTTAATGCTTTACTACTGTTGTCAGTACAGCCTGATCCGGCTGATTCGCCTGCATTGATTGTTTTGGGCACTATCCAGGATGCGGGTTCGCCCCATGCAGGTTGCACCAAAGACTGTTGCAAAAGCCTTTTTTCAAAACCTAATCCTGATCGAATGGTGGTCTCCCTTGGCTTGATCGACCCGGCAAATAAACTGAATTACTTGTTTGAAGCTACCCCAGACTTGCCCCGACAAATGAAATTGCTCAAAACATTCAGTCCTTTTCGCCAGGAGGAAACGCCCAGTGGGATTTTTTTGACCCATGCCCACATTGGCCATTACAGCGGACTGATGTACCTGGGCCGGGAAAGTATGAACGCCAAGTCCACGCCTGTATACGCTATGCCCAAAATGCAGGAGTTTTTAGAAAAAAATGGCCCCTGGAGCCAATTGATCAGCTTGAAGAACATTGCGATCCAAGGGCTGAAAAACCAGCAACCCCAGCGTTTGTCCGCCCACCTTCAGGTTATCCCCTTGCAAGTGCCGCACCGGGATGAGTTTTCGGAAACGGTGGGCTATCGGATTGAAGGCCCCCATAAATCGGCCTTGTTTATCCCCGATATCGACAAATGGGAACGCTGGTCGCTGGACATTGTGGCCGAGATCAAGAAGGTGGATTACGCTTTTTTGGATGCCACTTTTTACGACAACGCCGAACTCAATTACCGCAACATGTCTGAAATTCCCCATCCTTTCGTCGTGGAAAGTATGCAGCGTTTTAAGGAACTTTCTGCTTCCGAAAAGCAAAAAATCTATTTCATCCACCTCAATCATACCAATCCTTTGCTGAATCCGAGGAGCCCCCAACTGAAGGAGTTGAAGAAAAATGGGTTCCAGGTTGCCCACTTTCGGCAAATTGTTCATCTTTAGCATCAAAAACAGTAGCTAATCATGTCACAACAAGCAATCAAATATTTTTCTACACTCTGCCTTTTGGTGTTGGCTCAAATGTCTTGGGCTGTATCACTACCAGCCGTATTTTCTGACAATATGGTTTTGCAACAAAACAGCGAATTGATCATTTGGGGCTGGGGCAAACCCATGGAAAAAATCAGCATCAATACCCCCTGGGATGGCAATACCCTCAATACTGAAGCCAGCAATCAAGGCACCTGGTCAGTATTTGTCAAAACACCCAAGGGCAGCATGACACCCTACAACCTTACCATCAAGGGCTACAATGAGATTGTGCTCAAAAATGTATTGATCGGCGAGATTTGGCTTTGTTCGGGTCAATCCAATATGGAATGGACGGCCAATATGGGCATCAACAATGCCCAGGATGAAGTCAAAAAAGCGAATTACCCGAATATTCGCTTGTTTTCTGTGGTCCACCGTACAGCCACTGCGCCCCAAATTGACCTGGAAGGACAATGGGCGGAATGTAGCCCGGCTAGTATGCAAAATTTCAGCGCAGTGGCCTATTTTTTTGCCCGCAAATTACAAGCCGATTTAAAAGTGCCCATCGGCATGATCAATTCCAGCTGGGGTGGTACCCCTGCCGAATGTTGGATGCCTTCCGAAGTTTTTGAAGGCAACGACCTGATCAGTACCGCCGCCAAAAAACTGGAACCAGTGCCCTGGGGCCCCACCGAAATTGCCCGCATTTACAACGCGATGATCGAACCCCTCACCAAATTCAAAATTGCCGGAGCTTTGTGGTACCAAGGGGAATCGAATGTATCTACAGCCTCTGCCTACAAAGAAACGATGACGGCATTGATTACGAGCTGGCGCAAAAAATGGAGTCAGGAACTCCCCTTTTACTACTGCCAAATTGCCCCATACCGCTACGGGAATCCCGCCGAAGGTGCCGCCCTGCGCGACGCCCAACGCCGCACCCTCAGCATACCGAATACCGGCATGGTGGTAACCAGTGACATCGGCGATACTACCGATATCCACCCCCGCAACAAGCAAGATGTAGGTTTGCGCCTGGCCAACCTGGCCTTGGTGAAACATTACAAAGCCAGCAACGCCATAGTCGCAGGTCCACTTTACCTCAACAGTCGGGCGCGTGCTGGTCAAATGCTGGTCTATTTCTCCAATGCCGAAGGTTTGAATGTTAAAGGAGACAAAATCACCCACTTTGAACTGGCCGGTGAAGACGGCGTTTTTCATCCCGCTGAAGCCAAAATCACCAAGGAAAATACCGTAGAAGTGCAATCTGAAAAGGTGACCCGCCCTACGATGGTGCGCTACGCCTGGGGCAATACGGCTACGCCGAACTTGTTCAATGGGGCAGGGCTGCCAGCTTCGTGTTTTAGTTCGAAATGAAGATGAATCATCCCGGATTTTCAAAATAACTCCAAAACGACATAATTTTCACAAAGATACCACAAAGAAGCACAAAGGACACAAAGCAAAGCGCTATCAACGTCTAACTTTGTGTTCTTTGAGTCCTCTTTTTTATCCTTTGTGCTAAAAAAATGTGTCGCTTTGAGAAAGTTTTAAGAAATTCATTATGATTCATTTATGTTAAAATTTCTCCCACCACTAAACTTCACCCCCATTTCTTCGTCTTATTTCTAAAGCCCATCATTATGCAGCAGAAAATACTCCTTTCGTTTTTATTCGTTCTGATTGGATGGGGCGCAAGCTCGGCCCACAATCCAGTTTGGACCCTGGATATTGCACCAATCCTGTACAAACACTGTACCCCTTGCCATCGCGAAGGCGGCTTGGCACCCTTCCCGTTGGTGACTTACGAAGATGCCTATTTCAACCGTTTCTCGATTGAATACTCGGTTAAAACCGGGAAAATGCCGCCTTGGCCACCTGACCCCACCTACAGCCGTTTTGCCCACGAACGCCTGATGAGTGCCGATGAAATCCACCTGATCCAGGAATGGGTCGCTGGTGCCGCCTCCTATGGCAATCCCAAGGATACGCCTAAAGTGCCGCAATACAATACTGCTCCCGTCATCAGCATGCCAGAATTGAGCCTGCAAATACCGGAATACACCATTTCCGGTGAAAAAGACGTATACCGCTGCTTCCCCATCGCGAGTGGGGTGAATGTAGACAAATACATCACCGCTTTTGAATGTGTACCTGGCAATGGGGAGGTAGTGCACCACGTATTGGTGTATGCAGATACGGCCAAAACGGTACTGACTTTGGATGCCCGCGACCCAGGACCAGGGTATACCAGCTTTGGTGGGGTGGGATCTCAATCGGCGGTACAAATTGGTGCCTGGGTTCCCGGTAGTCTCCCCACTTTTTATCCCAAAGGAATGGGCCAATTGTTGACTAAAAATGCGACCATCATCCTGCAAGTACACTACGCGCCGGGATCAAAAGGAAAAACCGACCGAACCCGCTTTATCGCACGCCTGGAATCGGGACCGATGCGGCGATTGGAGACCCTGCCATTGCTCAACCACTTTTTGTCCCTGACCAATGGACCGCTCGTTTTACCCGCCAATCAGGTGAAAACCATCAAATCACAATTGAGAGTTCCGGTTCAAGGCACCGTGATTGCCGTAGCACCCCACATGCACCTATTGGGTAAATCCATCAAGGTTTGGGGCATTACGCCCAAAAAAGATACCCTGAAAGTCATCCGCATCAACGATTGGGATTTTCATTGGCAAGGTTTTTATTTGTTTCCCAAAGCCATGGTGATTCCGGCAGGGACAACCGTGTATGGCGAAACCGTATACGACAATACCGTCAACAACTTTAGCAACCCGAACACACCGCCCAAAGAAGTGCGGGTAGGGGAGGGCACTACCGATGAAATGATGTTGGTCTACTTCACCTTCACCGCGTACCAGCCAGGGGACGAAAATCTGATCCTGGCCCCTGAGGCAGTGACCGACAGCCGGGAAATCAAATTGGAAGAACTGGAGCTCAAAGTAGCGCCCAATCCAGTCCAATCGAAGGCCCTGATCTCTTTTAAACTCAAAGAAGCCGAACCCATTTGGTTGGATGTATTTGATGTACAGGGGCGTTGGGTGCAAAGTTTGGCGGCGAATCAAGGTATGGCTGCTGGTGAGAATCAAAAGGAATTGGATTTGAGTGCTTTGCAGAGTGGGGCGTATTACCTGCGTTTGCGGACGATTAGGGGGTATGCTTCGAGTCAATTGGTGAAATTGTAGGGTTACGCGGAGGCTTTTTTCCCAAAGCGACATTATTTTATCACAAAGATCAAAAACAAGGACACAGAGGACACAGAGATAGTCAACGTCTAACTTTGTGTCCTCTGTGCCCTCTTTTCACCCTTTGTGATAAAATAATGTCGCTTTTGTACTACTTGAGTGAAAATGGAAATGGTCGCGTTTCCCCGAAAAGCTTTATTTTGTCCCCTCAACCTACACGCATCATGACCATCAACCTGAACACCGTTGAACTGCCAAACTTTGGCATGCCCTCCGCTGAACCAAGCCTGAACCAGGCCATTTATGAGGCGCGCATCACCCGTTTGCGCCAAAAAATGCAGGCCGAAGCCCTCGATTTTGTGATCGTTTACGGCGATCGTGAACACAATGCCAACACCACTTACCTCTGTGGCTACGATCCACGTTTTGAAGAGAGTTTGTTGATCGTTGGCAAAACGGGTTTGCCCCATTTATTGCTGGGCAACGAAGGCTGGGGTTATGCCGAATTGGCACCACTTCCGGTACAACGGGTTTTGTTTCAGTCCCTGAGTTTGATGGGGCAGGATCGCCTATCGGGGGTATCCCTGAGCCAGGCCTTAAGTGATGCCGGGATTGATGCAGAAAGCACCATCGGGGTAGCTGGCTGGAAGTATTTTTCCGCTGCCGAATTCGACGAGCCAGACTATTGTTTTGAAACACCCTCTTACTTGATTGATACCCTGCGCAAGCTTAGTGGCAATTACCGCCAGGTGCGCAATGCCAATGCTCTCCTAATGAATCCGGACGATGGTCTGCGCATTTTGAACGAAGCGGAACAACTGGCGCTGTTTGAATTTGCAGCTTGTCATACTTCCACAGGCCTCAAAAATGTGCTCTTCAACATGCAGCCGGGCATGACCGAAATGCAGGCGACCACACTGATGCAACTCAACGGCTTCCCCTTGGGCGCCCATACTATGCTGACCAATGGGCCGCGGGCCGCTTATGGCTTGCCCAGTCCATCGATGAACACCCTCAAGGTTGGCGAACCTTTTACCATGTGCATGTGCCTCTGGGGTGGCTTGAATGCCCGGGCAGGCTGGTTGGTACACGATGAAAGCGAATTGCCGGATGGGGTAGGGGATTACCTGCAAAAACTGGCCATTCCCTATTTCCGGGCCATTGTCAAATGGTACGAGCACATTGGCATCGGGGTGCCCGCCGGGGAATTGTACGACATCATCCACGGCGAAATCGGCGATCCTTTTTATGGGGTAAAACTCAATCCTGGGCATTTTATCCACATCGATGAGTGGGTACATTCGCCAGTATTTAAAGGGTCGGAATTGAAATTCAAATCCGGTATGGCCCTGCAGGTGGATGTGATTCCAGGCACAGGCACCGCTTACCATACCAGCAATATCGAGGATGGGATCGCGCTGGCCGATGAGGCCCTACGTGCTGAATTGGCGCAGAAATTCCCGGAAATGTGGCAACGGATTCAGGCACGGCGGAGGTTTATGGCGGAGGTGATTGGGATAAAATTGAAGCCGGAGGTATTGCCGTTTAGCAATATTCCGGCGTACTTGCCGCCGTATATGCTGAGTCCGGGGAGGGTGTTGACGGTGGGATAAATTGGCTTACCTGTTTTGACCTAAAAACTGTACTAGTTCATCAGCAAGAAAATATACTTTAGTGATACCAACGTGATCTGGGTAATCATGATCTGGAGTGAGATCAGCATTGCGAGCGGAGATGCGGGCTTTTTCGATAAGAGGTGCAAATCGTTCAACCTGATATCCTCCAGAAGTAGCCTCCCCGAGTAGTTGTTTAAATTCCTTGGCTTTGTGGATATTTGAAGGGATTGGTCGATCCAAGTGGAAGAGCAACCACACTTCAAAACAGGGATTGCTTATAGCGATATTCCAAGATTCATAAACTGCGCACAAGCTTCGCAATTCTTCAATGGATTTCCTTTGCCAATGGTCAACATCAAGTACAAACCAAATTTGATCTCCGGGTTGGACTGCGTTTTCTGGTAGAAATTTCTGCAGGCGAGTAAGCATATGTTTTGGCGCAGAAGCTTTACCCTCTCGTGCGATAATTTCTACCCGAATGCGCTTGGATAACTTTTCAAACCAAAGAAAATAATCCTCTTCCCGTTCGCCTTCGGCAACTATAAAAAAGCAACGAGCATCACGGTGTTTTCCGGTACTCTTCTTATAAGCCCGATTTTCAGTTTTTGGCATATTCGAATTTTTCCAAGTTCAGTTTTTTCAAATCATGCAGGGCTGGTACCGCACCGAAACGGCCAAGTAAATAACCTTTTTCAATATCCAAATCTGCCCGAATGGCAAAATCGCTCAGAGGATAGAGTTTGGTAGCCCCTATTTCATCCTTTTCTGCAAACCAAATTTCATCCTGCCGAAATAAACTTAAATCCAATAGCCCCGCAGCATGAGTGGTAAACAACAATTGACCTTTAATCTCTTTTTCGTTCGATAATTTTTCCAAGATGGTCTGTATCAGCATTGGATGGATTGAGCGTTCAATTTCATCAATGAATATCGTATTGGGTTGAGTTTTTAATTGGTAAAAAAGCACTAAAAACTCGGTCAATTTCTTCGTGCCATCAGACTCCTCATGAAACTCAAAAAGTACTTTTTCTCCGTTCTTGGTTTGATGATGAGCTGCTAATTTTTTTAGGATTAATTCACCATTCTCTAACGCTACTAGAGCAGGAGTACCATTATCAAATTGTAGAGGCACATTTTTTTCTCCTATTTCTAGATCAGCCAATATATCCTCAGATAAATGAGCATCATGGCTCAAATCACTTTCTTTGTATTTTTCGGTCTGTACCACCAAGTCAGTTATCCCTGTGTCAAATGAATTGGAAAATTCGCGGCAAAAATCTTGAAACTTCTCATCGTTTATTAAGCCATCTAATGTGCCTTCTGGCGACTCATCTGCATGAATGACTAAAAGATTGTTTTCAAGCCAATTAAAAACGAATTTCGCCTCTTCCATGATAGGCTCTTTGGCTTGATTGAGTTGCCATAGCAAAGTGATGTGATTTCTTAAAATTTCATTTTCATACAACTCTCTACGTATTTTGGCTTTTGTATTTTGTTCATATTTTGAGGCAAAGGTGATTTTGGTCTCACCATTGTGGTTTGTTTTTCGCTCATAAATTAAAGTATCCGGCTTTACGCCTAAACCAGATTCATAAAGCCACTCTTCCGCAACACGATTGGGGGTAAGGGCAAGACCATAGAGATAATACTTTCGATTCAAAAAAACTTCGACTTCAATTTGGGAAAAAGGGAGCTCCGAATTTTGGGCCAGTTTAAATGGGCTAATTTTGGAATTAGGTATCTTCTCTGAAATGGCTGCTTCTTGCAGTAGGCTTAAGGCTTTAATGAGGTTAGATTTACCCGCCCCATTGGCTCCATACAAAGCAGCAGTACGAACAGTATCTACTTTCCCTAATTTATGGACATGGTGTGGGTGCCTCCGCACATCACCTACTAACATGTTAAATTCCGTGGGAGAAAAAAAAGAATAGAGATTTCCAATTGTTAGCCGAATGAGCATGTTGTGACGATTTTTTCGTCATAAAAATAAGATTTTAATTTTAAAACTACAAATAAATGATTATTTAGAACGACTATTTCGATTTTAGAAACAAGTGAATAAACGAAGAAGGCGATATTGCACACGCAACATCGCCTTCTTTATAGGACAAGAAATTTTGATTATTCTACCGATTCCCCGCCGACATAAAGATCCTCCGCCAGTTGATCCCCTTCGCCAGGCTTCCTTCCTTCAGCGAGAACCAAATCAACAGCGGTTTCCCCACCACATGGTCTTCAGGAACAAAGCCCCAGTAGCGTGAATCTTCGGAATTGTGGCGGTTGTCCCCCATCATCCAGTAATAATTCTGCTTGAAGGTATAGGTCTTGGCCTCTTTGCCATTGACGTAGAACTTGCCATTGCGCTCCGCAAAATCGTTGCCTTCGTATTTGCCAATCACCCGGCGGTACAGGGCAATGGATTCGGCGTTGAGGGCAATGGTTGCACCTTTTTTCGGAATGTAAATCGGGCCAAAGTTGTCCAGATCCCAGCGGCCAAAATGGGCGGTATCGTAAGGAAACAACCGGCTTTGAGTCCGACTCATATCGACGTGCTCAATCACGATGTTTTTATCCATCGCCTTGAGCTTGTTCTTTTGTTCATTGTTCAGAATCAGCATCATGTTGGCACTGCCGCCGCTGACTCCTTGGAGTTGATCCTCCGTTGAAATGCCCCAATCGCTGAACTGCTGGGTGTTGATGCCTGCTCCCGAAGGGTTGTACACCTGATACATGTACTGCAAGAACTTCGGGTTGGCACCGGGCTTCCCGTTGATGTAGACTTGGCGATTGCGGATTTGCAAGGAATCCCCGGGCAAACCAATACAACGTTTGATGTAGTGGTCCATTTTGTCCATTGGGCGGGTCACCAAAGGCGCTTGCCCGATGCTGATCATAGAGCTGGGTTCTGGTGGAATACTTCCTCGCCGCGCATCGTAAACACTCCAGGTGCGATTGGGAAAAATATACACACTATCCCCTTCTGGGTAGTTGAATACGACCGGATCATTGTGGTCGATGCTTTCAAATGCCCTCAGTCTGTTGTATTTGAGCTTGGGTTTTTCCAGGTAAGATTCGGTATTGAGGATCGGGATGCGGTTGTGCAACAATGGCACCATGGCCACCGTTTGCGGCATCCGTAGGCCGTAGCTGGGTTTGCTCACAAACAAAAAGTCGCCTACCATCATCGAACCTTCCATCGAAGAGGTTGGAATCACGTAAGCTTCGATCAAAAACATCCGAATAAAAGCTGCCGCAAAAACGGCAAAAATGATGGCCTCAGCCCATTCGCGAATGCCCGATTTTTGGTAAGGATTTTCGGAGACTAGTTTTTTGTGCTGCCGCTCATTGGTACGCGATTCGTGCAATTTATGGCGGTATTCCCGCTCCTTGGGCAAAATTGGGCCTTCGTATTTGTCCGTTTTATTGGTGCCCAGGTACAGGAAATAAAAGGGGGCAAACAATACGGCCAGGAAACTGTGGTAAAATTTGAGTTTACCAAAAGAACGCGCCATATCCACCGCCAAGCCAGCATAGATGAAGATGTTGACGATTGGGAACAAAAGAAAAATGGCGTGGGTGGCTTTGCGCCCCACCAGTTTACACCAAACAACAAAGTTGTATCCAGGAACCAGGCCTTTCCAGGCTGCTTCTCCACATTTTTGAAAAATGAAGTATAAACTTACACTCAACAATACGTAACTCAATACAAAAAACAGGATCATGCGGTGCGTAATTTGTGTGAATGATGGTGCTCTTTTTGGAGAACGCCCAAATATAAGGCTTTCGAGGTTAGTAGCGAAACCTTATTGAAAATTACAGTCTTGAAACAAATATTAAGCGGGTTGTAAATCAATTAGCGTCACTTCCGGCAAAATGCCCACCCGACCAGGATACCCCAAAAAGCCCAAGCCGCGATTGACGTATAAAAACTGCTCACCCTGCTGATACAGGCCCGCCCATTGTTTGTACATGAATTGAGCGGGGCTCCATCTGATCCAACCGGGAATTTCTACCCCAAACTGAAACCCGTGGGTGTGTCCCGAAAAAGTAACGTGAATGTCCTTAAATTCTGGTACAATCTGAACATCCCAATGCGAAGGGTCGTGTGAAAGCAAAAGTTTGACATTGACCCCATCCGATCCCTGATGTGCATCCGCCAAACGGCCCATTTTGGGAAATTGGGGCAAAGCCGAATAGTTTTCCACCCCAATGACGGCTATTTTTTCATCATTGATGTCGAGGATGCGGTGCTCGTTCATCAACAAATTCCAACCCAGTTTTTTGTGAATGCCTTTGAGGTTTTCCAAGTTGGCCTCCTTTTCTTCCTCATTTTTCCACTTGTGGTAGTCGCCGTAATCGTGGTTGCCCAAAACCGAATACACTCCATACTTGGCCTCAATTTTGTCAAAAACATCCATGTAATCCGCCATTTCATCCGCGTGGTCGTTGACCAAGTCGCCGGTAAAAAAGACCAGATCGGGCTTTTGGGCATTGATGATGTCGATCGCGTTTTTCACCGGGTCTTTAAAGGTGAAACTCCCGGAGTGGATGTCCGAAATTTGTACAATTTTTAAACCAGCCAGTTTAGGCGACAAACCTTTGATGCCAATCGTTTGCTGGAACAACTTGTACCGATAGGGATTGCGGAGGATGCCGTAAGACAGGGTGAAAAAAGGGATCGCGCCCAAAAACACGCCCATTTTACTCAAAAACTTGGAGCGACCAATGTCAAAATTAGGATTCCCGTTCACCCGTTGAGCGACCCAAATCGTCAGGCGACGCAAGTCATCGATGAGCAACATGGGCAAAATCATAAATTTGGAAATGTAGATGATAAAAACCACAGTCCGAGAGTAGGTCTCCATATTTTTGCTCCAGCCATCCGCCCAGCCCCAGTAATGGGCCAGCAGGTAAAATACGCTGAACGCTGTAAGGCCCCAAAAGAAGCCATAAGCAATATTTTTTGCCAACATCGACCAGTCTTGCGTAATCAGCTTAACCGCTTGAAAACTATAAAAGTCGATGACCAATAAAACAAGGATGAAGATGGTGAATCGCATTTTGCTTAATTATGAACGGGTATTGAACACTCGTTTAACACTACAATAGGACAAAGGGATTAATTTTGCGTGTAAATTTGCGTTTTCTTAGACCATAAATCAAATATGCTGGACAAAATACCCAATCTTAAGCATCTGGACAGTGGAAACTTTTTCCTCATTGCTGGCCCTTGTGCCATCGAGGGCGAAGACATCGCTTTTGAAATTGCCGACAAAGTACACCAACTGTGTACCCAATTTCAAATTCCCTACATCTTTAAAGGCTCTTACCGCAAAGCCAATCGTTCGCGCCTCGACTCCTTTACCGGGATTGGTGATGAACAGGCATTGGAGGTGTTGAAAAAAGTAGGCCAACACTACGGCATTCCTACTATCACCGATATTCACACCGACGAAGAAGCGGCACTGGCTGCACAATACGTCGATGTGCTGCAAATCCCGGCCTTTTTATGCCGCCAAACCAGTCTTTTGGTCGCCGCAGCTGACACCGGCAAGGTGGTCAACGTCAAAAAAGGGCAGTTCATGAGCGCCGAAGCCATGAAGTACGCGGTGGATAAAATTCGGCAATCGGGCAACGAAAAAATCATCCTCACCGAACGCGGCGTAACCTTTGGGTACCAGGATTTGGTGATCGATTACCGTGGCTTGCCCGTGATGCAATCTTTTGGGGTGCCCGTCGTTTTGGATTGTACTCACTCACTCCAACAACCCAATCAAGACAGTGGTGTAACGGGTGGCCGACCCGCCCTCATCGAAACAGTCGCCAAAGCGGCCATTGCTGTAGGGGTAGATGGTTTGTTTCTCGAAACCCATCCGCGCCCGTCTGAAGCCAAATCCGATGCGGCAAATATGTTACCTTTGGAACGATTGGAAGCGATGTTGGAAAAATTGGTGAAAATCCGCAAATCAATACAATAAGAGCTTATGAAAAAATTGCTGCTAGCCTGTGTTCTTTTTGCGTTGCCGCTGCTGATCCACGCCCAGATCAAGCGCACCATTCACGAAGTGATTGAGGTGTCGGATAGCATCCAAACCCTCACTTTTGAATTTTATGATTCGCTCAAAGTGCAAACCTGGCCCAGTAATTCGATCATGTTGGAAATTTTTGTGATCCACAAGGAAAACAGCACCGATAGTGTACTCAAGGGCTTGATCGAACAAGGACGGTATCGTTTGGACCCCTTTAAATCGCTAGATCGTTTGCACGTCAAGTTTGACTTGCGCCATCGAGGAGAATTAAACACCCTCACCAGTGGTCAGATTCCCGAAGAGATAAGTGTCAATATTTTTGTGCCTGAAGATTTTGTTTTGGGCCCCAAAGGGGAATGGACCCGAAAAAAAACGCCGTAATGTATGGGCAACCCTACGTGGTTGCCCCAATGATTAAAAAATGCTCCACGAACTCGATATAAAACTGCTGCCCGCCGAAGCCAAAGACGAAACGGCCATCCGGCGCAAGGCAGCCAGTAAATTAAATTTGCGGGAAGATCAAATCCAGGACTTACGCGTGCTACGCCGCTCGGTAGATGCCCGGAGCAGCCAGCCCATTTTTTTGCTGCGCGTAGCCGTTTATGTAGGTGAAGCGTATGAGGCCGAGCCAGCCATCCTGGCCCAGCTCAAATCGGTTGCTGATCGCCCCGCTGTGATCATCGTTGGCGCAGGCCCAGCGGGATACTTTGCAGCAATGGAGCTGATTGAGCAAGGTTTGAAACCCATCGTGCTCGACCGGGGCACCGATGTGCGCACCCGCCGCCGGGATTTGCGGGCCATCCAGCAGTTTGGACAAGTCAACCCCCATTCCAATTATTGCTTTGGCGAAGGAGGTGCCGGGACTTACTCCGATGGCAAACTCTACACCCGCTCCCACAAACGTGGCACCATCGACAAGGCAATGCAACTGCTGGTGGAACACGGCGCCTCTTCAGAAATCCTCATCGACGCCTACCCGCATATTGGCTCCAATAAACTGCCGAACATCGTGGCGAACATTCGGGCTACCATCGAGCACTACGGTGGGGAAGTCCATTTCGACAGCTATGTTACCGACTTTATCCTGCACCAGGGGCGAATGTTGGGTGTAGTGGTCAATGAACAGCAAGAATACCGGGGCGAGGCCGTCATTTTGGCCACCGGCCACTCAGCCCGCGACATTTATTACCTCCTGCACCGCCATCAAATTGCCATTGAGGCCAAGCCCTTTGCCTTGGGCGTTCGCATCGAGCATTCCCAGCAACTCATCGATCGCATCCAATACCACCTGCCCGAGCGGGGCGAACATTTGCCCGCGGCCAGTTACAAGCTGGTGACTCAGGTGGCTGGACGAGGCGTTTTTTCATTCTGCATGTGCCCCGGTGGCTTGGTGGTGCCTGCCGCAACTGCGCCTGGCGAAATTGTGGTGAATGGCATGTCACTATCCCGCCGCGACTCGCCGTATGCCAACTCGGGAACGGTAGTCGCCATTGAAATGGAAGACCTGGTGCCCTTCCTCCAGCACGGCGTTTTTGCAGGCCTGGAATTCCAACGCAGTGTGGAACAAGCCATGTTCAAATTTGGCGATGGTAGCCAAAAAGGGCCAGCGCAACGTTTGACCGATTTTGTCAAAGGAAAAATATCGAGTGCCTTACCGGACTCTTCTTACATCCCGGGTTTGGTGCCCGCACCCTTACATGAGTTGCTCCCTGCGGCCATCTACAATCGCCTGAAACAAGGGGTAGCGGATTTTGGCCGCAAAATGAAAGGTTATTACACCGAAGAAGCCAATGTGATTGGCACTGAAAGCCGCACCAGCTCTCCGATTCGGATTCCGCGCAATGCGGAGACTTATATGCACGATGGGGTGCAAGGTTTGTTCCCTTGTGGTGAAGGCGCGGGGTATGCGGGTGGAATCATTTCAGCGGCGATGGATGGGCAGAATGTGGCGAAGGGGGTGAAGCTGTTTGTGGGCAATAGGTAAGAATCGGGATGAGCCGATTAGGGATATTGGCATCTGTAGAAATAGACCAGGTTATCGATTAGGTCAACGGCATTGCTGGTGGTTTGGCCCCGGCGAACTCTTACTTCACGATATACAAAATCGTAAACAGTGTATCGTGGGTCGAAACCTGTTACGGTTGCCGCAGGGCTGACTTTGTGATACCGGGCAGACTATTCTGAATCAGGCTACGCAATAATTTTTTCAGGTTACTGCCAAATACTATAACTAATCGCAAATCTGGCTTTGAAAGGGTTGTATGAATCAGGGTTTAGCCCATTATTAGCAATAGCCCCATCTCGATGTTTCAAGTGTAAAGCTCGTACTCCTGCATCAATCCTTATCCTCCTATAACTCATAAAAAGCCCCGGATATGATTCGGTTGCAAAATACTCAAGATGGTTTCTGCTTAAATTGTTATCGTTGATATGCTTTTTAAAGGAAATATTGGCAACAAAGAACAGATTGATCCCTCCAGAAAATTGCCCTGCCTTCAATAAACTAAAATCCACATGTGGAGACACTTGTAAAATGTGGTATTCAGAGACATCTCGCCATAAAAACACATACTTGTCAAACCTAAAAAAACGATGATGTACTGGAAGCAAAAAATCTTGTACCAATAAAGTATACCCTACTTGAGCCCCAATGCCAATCTTTTGATTGATCCGATATCGATAAGCTAAACCAACATTGTACTCATTGTCTAGCGTAGTTTCTCCAAGTTTGTTAATTACAGTTTGGATAGGGTTAAGTGGATATTGCCCATATAAAAAATCATAGCGCTTATCCGGTGTGCCTATAGCGAATCCTGTATAAAAATTGATACTGCTGCGCTTAATATTTTGCCCACGCAGATAGATTGGATGTGTCATCAGGCTACCCAACAAAAAAAGGATTAAAAACTTCATATTCGCCCATTTATAAAAGTTAGATAAAAGAAAATAATTCATTAGGTGTAATTCAAAATGTGGCATTTTCGCCAGCCAATCCCGTCAAGCATGAGCTTTTTTGTTGCCTAAGCTTCCTTTGTACAACATTTTGAATTACCCCTATTTCGTGCTACGCTTTTGCACTATTGTATCATCTAATAACGACTACCTTTTCGATGATATCGAGATCATTCATCTTTATTCGTAAAAAATACATGCCAGTTTTTAGATCAGAAACATTCAGGGTTTGTTTCAATCCCGTT